>JACCYD010000711.1 GCA_013696695.1 Deltaproteobacteria bacterium
CTCGACGCCAGCGAGACCGTGTTCATCCCGGCGAAGTTCCGCAACCTGTCGCTCGATGGCGATCGCGTCGCCCTCGAGACCTGGGCCGGCGTGCGCGGAACCGAAGGACGCGTCGTCGAGGTGCTCGCACGCGGGCGCGCTCGGTTGACCGGCATCCTCCGCAAGGCGGGCCGCGCCGTCTATCTCGAGCCTGACGATCCGCGGATCGCCGCCGACTACGGCCGCGTTCCGATCGAGGATGCACCGATCGGCAAGGATGGCGATGCGGTGGTCATCGAGATCACGCGCTATCCCGATGCGCAGCGCCGCGAGCTCGCAGGCAAGCTGCTCAAGGTGCTCGGCGATCCCGAGGATCCGCGCACCGAGATCGAAAAGATCCTGGCGTGCGCCGTGATCCCGATCGAGTTCCCCGACGATGCGCAGGCGCAGGCGAAGGGGACGCCGCAGGAAGTCGGGCCCGCGGATCTCGCCGATCGCATCGATCTGCGCGAGCGCCGGTTCTGCTCGATCGATCCCGAGACCGCGCGCGACTTCGACGACGCGCTGTGCATCGAGGACGGTCCGCATGGCGGACCCCGGGTGTGGGTCGCGGTCGCCGACGTCTCGCACTACGTGCGGTGGGGAGACGCGCTCGACAAGGAATCGACGATCCGCGGCGTCTCGGTGTATTTGCCGGATCGCGTGATCCCGATGTTGCCGATCCAGCTGTCGGCGAACATCTGCTCGCTCAACCCGCTCGTCGATCGCTGCGCGATGGTCGTGCGGCTCGACTACACCGACGACGGTGAGCTCCACGATGTCGGCTACGCGGCCGCGGTGATCAAGTCGAAGGGGCGCCTCGATTATCCCGGCGTCGCCGCGGCACTCGGCGGCGATTTCCGCGGTCGTCGCGAGATCTATCGTCCGTGGGAAGTCGAGCTCCAGCGGTTGTTCAAGCTGTCGCGCGTGTTGCGCACCAAGCGGCGCGCCCGCGGTGCGCTCGAGCTCGAGCTGTCGGAGCCCAAGGTCGTGCTCGACGCTGACGATCCGCGCCTGGTGCGCGATGTCGTCAAGGCGAAGGGCGATCCGGCCGTCAAGCAAGCCTACGAGCTCGTCGAGGAGTTCATGATCGCGGCGAACGAGGCGGTCGGTAGCTTCTTCCGCAAGCGCGGCGCGACCACGGTATGGCGCGTCCACGCTCCGCCGAAGGAGGATCGCGTGCGCCAGCTCGCGGAGCTGCTCGAGGCGTACGGCATCCTCGTCGATGTCGCAGAGGCCACCACGCCACTCGGCATGAAGAAGGTGCTCGATCAGATCGCCGAGAAGCCGGGCGCGCAGGCGCTGTCGCTGCTCGTGCTGCGGACGCTCAAGCAAGCCGTCTGGGACACCGTGCCCGTCGGTCACTTCGGCCTCGCCTCGGGCGATTACCTGCACTTCACGTCGCCGATCCGGCGCTACCCGGATCTCCTCGTTCACCGGCTACTCAAGTACCACCTGCATCGCGATGGTCAGCCGTCGGGTGGGGGCTACTCGAAGCAACCGCCGGATACCGAAGCGCTCGCGCAGCTCGCGCGCGATTCGTCGACGAACGAGCGGCGCGCGATGGAGGCCGAGCGCGAGGCAGTCGCGATGTACCGCGCGTACATGATGCGCGATCAGGTCGGCCAGCGCTTCGAAGGCGTGATCTCGGCGGTCACCAACTTCGGCGCGTTCGTCGAGATCGAGACACCGTACGTCGAGGGTCTGATCAAGATCGACACGCTGGGCGACGAACCGTGGGACTTCGACGCCGTGCACATGCGGCTGTCGGGGCGCAAGTCCGGTAAGATGATCGAGCTCGGCGACAAGGTGATGGTCGAGGTCAACAACGTGTCGGTGATCCGTCGCCGGATCGACTTCACGCTGATCGCGATCTCGCACCAGGGCAAGAAGCCGGTGACGCATCACCCGAAGCGCGTTGCTCCCGAACCGGCCGCGCGCGCCGGCGTATCGAAGCAACGCAAGGCTGGTCGCGAGGTCGAGAAGGCCACGCGGGGTCAGGTCGAGCGCGGCGCTGCGCCTCGCAAGATCGGCGCGGGCGGCAAGATGCAGCTCGGGGTCTCGCACCGCGGGATGTCCGACCGCGCCGGTGGCGGGGCCAAGCGCGGTGGCAAACCGCAGAAGAAACGCCGCTAGACGTCGGCCGCCTTACAGTCGCTACATGGCGGTGTGGTGGTGGGCGTCAGGCGTCAGTCAGACGCCGCGCCAGAATTGCGGTTCTTCGACACGTCGCGGCGGTGATTCGCGACGTTGAGGTGGGACGACGCCCGGCGCACTGCTTGCTCGATGGTCCGACATGTTTCAAACGAGCCTGGGGCTGCTGGTGGCTGCGTCCCTGACTGCCTGTGCCGTGCACGATGACGGCGAGTTCGAGTTTTGCTTCCATCCCGGCTGCGATGGTGAGGAGCCGGTCGGTCCTCTACCACCGCCGCACCCGATCTCGTTCGAGTTCGACAACGGTGCGCAGCAGTCTGTGAATCGGCTCGCGATCGGTGGCCTGCTGCAACTGAGCGTCAACTCGCGCCCGTTGCAGATCGCTTCCGTGACCACCACGACCGACGCCTTCGCGCTCGAGATCACGTCTTCCGCGCCTCACTCGACGACCGTGGAGATCACCGGGACGAAGGTCGGCACCGGCATCATCACGGCCACGATCCCGACGTTCGACACCCCCAACAGTCTCGAGCTCGAGGTCGCCGAGCTGTCCACCATCGGCGTGTCGTTCGACTCCGGCCCGTCGCTCGACCGCCTGGTCGTGTTGCCCGAGACCACGACCGTCGGGCTGCGGCTGACCGCGACCGATGGTGAGCGTGTCCTCGATCACTCGCTGGCGATCGACGCGAGCTCCGATCCGGGCTTCACGCTCACCGGCTGGGACGCGCTCGGGCTCCCGGCGACGCCCGGCGAGTACGTGCTCGCCGTGACGCGCAAGGCGGGCGACCTCCACCACGTTCCGATCCGCGTCTCCGATCACGTCGATGCGATCGTCGCCGACCGCGTCGACACCGAGACGACCTTCGGCGATCTCTGCGTGCACGCGGAGGTCGAGGGCGAGCCGGTGTCGACGTTCGCGTGGAAGTTCACCGGCACCAACCTCGTGCTCGCCGATTCGCTCGGGCGCTGCGTGTCGTTCTACGACGCGGTGCCCGGTGCGACGATCACCGCCGAGCTCGCCGGCTCCGCCGCGGAATTCGTGATCAACGCGCCGCTGTGATCAGAGGCCGTGCGGATCTTGCAGCTCTGCGGCGGGCTTCGCGGCCAGCTTCGCGCGACCGATCGCGATGAAGATGCCGCCGAGCACGACACCGCAGATGCCGAACGCCACGCAGTTGAGCGCCTCGCCGAGCCCGATCAGCGCGTAATGGATCGGCGTGGTGTCCTCCAGGCTGGTGAACGCCTTGATGCAGCCGGTCACCGTGCCGAGCGCACCGATCACGAACGACAGCAACGACAGTTGACGAAGCAGCGGCTCGCGGCGAGCGTCGGGCCGTATCGCGAAGCGGAGCGCCGCCGCGACCAGCACGACCACGATCACCGCCGTCGGATACATGCCCCAGCCGCCCTGATGAAATGCGTTACCCATGATTCGAGTCTCCCGGTTGTTGTGTGCAGGCTAGGACATCAACGGTCTCGCAGAGTTGCGCAATTATTCGGCGCGACACCTGCGACAACTCAGCGTGTCGCGAGCGCTTCGAGCAATTTCCGGCGCGTGATCGGCTTCGCGACCAGTGCCCGCACGCCGAGGTCGCGGGCGCGACGTCTGTGTTCCGGGTTCGCACGCGACGTGATGATCACGATCGGGGTGGTCTTGAACCGCTCGTCGCTGCGCAGCCGGGCGATCAGATCGAACCCCGAGAGCTCTGGCATCTCGAGATCGGTGACGACCAGGTCGTAGCGCAGCTGCTTGGTCATCTGCAGCGCACGGGCGCCATCCTCGGCGACATCGACGATCCAGCCCTCGCGACCGAGCATGCTGGTCATCGCCTCGCGGATCGCGCGTGAATCGTCGACGACCAGCGCGCGACCGGCGAGCACCATGGGGGCGGATTGCTCGTCGTCGAGCCGCGTCGGCGCGTTCGGGTGGGCGCGGCGCACGAGCTGCGCGGGGTCGAGGATCAGCTGCACCTTGCCGGAGCCGCTGATCGTGGCGCCCGCGTACAGCGTCAGCGGGGCGAGCAGGGGACCGAGCGGCTTGATGATGATCTCGCGAGGCCCGACCACCTTGTCGACCGTGCACACCAGCGACTTGCCGGCGAACGACACCACGATGCCGGGACGTCGCTCGTTCGATCCGCCGTGCCCGAGCAGCTGCTCGAGACGCAGCACCGGCAACGGTTCGCCTTCCGGATCGCCGGGCGTGCCGCGGCGATGCACGAGCGCGGTGGTGA
>JACCYD010000737.1 GCA_013696695.1 Deltaproteobacteria bacterium
GTTCAGGGAATCGTGATCTCGCCGATCCCGATGGTCCGGTGCGTGACGAAGAAGTGCACGATCTGATCGTGGACGTCATCGCCACCACACGCCGCCACGATTGCCACCACTGCCACCCGAAGCTTCATGGGCACCACCTTCGACACGCGTGACTACGCGTCAAGCGCCAGCCACGCAGTGATCCGATCGCGATGCGCGCCACGGAGATGCGTGCGAACGCGACCGACTCTCCACAACCTGCCGCGTCGTGCCACCAGCTTCAACTTGATGGCGCTGCGCTCGAGCCACGCCGGAAGCTCGGCGATCTCGCAGGTGCCGAGCCCGAGACTGTCGGTGACCTCACCGCTGCTGTTGAACGCCGTGTAGTTGCGCGCGGTGGTCGAGGAGTCGCCGATGAGCGCGACCGAATACCAGCATACTTTGCGGCTATCGACGGTGAGGTTGCCGTTGAACGCGTAGTCGCCCTGCTTGCCAATGAAGCTGACGGTGAACCACAGCGGATCGGGCGCGCCGATGCCGAGCAACGGACCGACCGCGAGTGCAGGAGACGTCGCGCTGCGATTCGCGAGCGCGCTGTCGATCTCGCAGAACAACGCGTCGAGGAACGGGGTGCGCGCGGCGTGCGTGCGGAGCTTCGTCAGGATCTCGAGGCGCGGTGCAACGCTGGTCGTGTCGACATCGAGATGCGGGATCAACGCGTCGACCGATGCCTCGCTGCCGTCAGCCGCGAGCACGGCCAGCATGTGCAGCTCGACCCTCGACGAATTGGCGACCGTGCCCTGGATCGCGGCGAGCACGTGCGGGTCCGTCGCGAGCCCCCGGATCTTCGCGCGATATTGCTTCGATCCCCACGCATAGGTGGTGTCGAGATCGCGGAGTGCTGCAAGCGCGCGTTGCCACCTCGTGACGAGCTCGCGATCGTCCTCCTCGTCGACAGCGAGCTTCAGAAATATGTGTGTCGTCGAGGGGTGGTTCCGCGCGAGGACGCCGCGGATCACGGCGGGTGGCAGCTGCGTGCAGTGGCGACCCAGGTACAACGTGTTGTCGATCAGCTTCGTGATCGCGTTCACCGCGATCTCGACGTCGATGTCGGCCGGCAAGGCGCGCAGCGACTCCTGGAGATCGACGAGCACCCGTTCTCCGCGCGCGAACCGTTGCAGATCCTCCTCGATCTCGCGCTTCGACACGGCCGCAGTATGCCCGACGCGTGTTAGTTACGACCCGTGAAGACCAGAGCAGCGATCGCATTCGAAGTGAACAAGCCGCTGGTGATCGAGGAGGTCGATCTCGAAGGACCGCGCGCCGGCGAAGTCCTCGTCGAGATCAAGGCCACCGGCATCTGCCACACCGACGAGTTCACGCGCTCGGGCGCAGATCCCGAGGGGCTATTCCCGGTGATCTTCGGCCACGAAGGTGCCGGCATCGTCCGCGAGATCGGGCCGGGCGTGACGTCGCTCGCCGTCGGCGATCACGTGATCCCGCTCTACACGCCGGAGTGCCGCGCGTGCAAGTCGTGTCTGTCGCGCAAGACCAACCTGTGCACCGCGATCCGAGCCACGCAGGGCAAGGGCCTGATGCCCGACGGCACGTCGCGGTTCTCGTACAAGGGCCAGAAGCTCCATCACTACATGGGCTGCTCGACGTTCGCGAATCACACGGTGCTGCCGGAGATCGCGCTCGCGAAGATCCGCAAGGACGCGCCGTTCGACAAGGTCTGCTACGTCGGCTGCGGCGTCACCACGGGCATCGGCGCGGTGATCTTCACGGCGCAGGTCGAGGCGGGCGCGAGTGTCGTCGTGTTCGGGCTCGGCGGCATCGGCCTCAACGTCGTGCAAGCCGCGCGCATGGTCGGTGCGGACAAGATCGTCGGCGTCGACATCAACCCGGCGCGCGAAGCGATGGCGCGCCAGCTCGGCCTGACGCACTTCGTGAACCCGACTGACATCAAGGGCGACCTCGTCGCGCACCTCGTCGAGCTCACCGGCGGTGGCGCCGATTACTCGTTCGAGTGCGTCGGCAACACCACGCTGATGCGGCAGGCCCTCGAGTGTTGTCACCGCGGGTGGGGCACGAGCGTGATCATCGGCGTCGCGGGTTCGGGTCAGGAGATCGCCACGCGCCCGTTCCAGCTGGTCACCGGCCGCAACTGGCGCGGGACGGCGTTCGGTGGCGCACGCGGCCGCACCGACGTGCCGAAGATCATCGACTGGTACATGGACGGCAAGATCGAGATCGACAAGATGATCACGCACAAGCTTCCGCTCGAGCGGATCAACGAAGCGTTCGACCTGATGCACGAAGGCGTGTCGATCCGGACGGTCGTCGAGTTCTGATCGGCGCGTCGAGCTTCGTGCTCAGGTGCGAGCTCGTGAGAAGCCGATCGCGGCGGCGATCACGACCACGGTCGCGCCGCCGAGGAGTGCGAAGTACGGCACCCCATCGACCTGACGCGCGACGGCAAACACGCCGGGCGCGGCGATGAAGATCGTCCACCAGCCGAGCACCCACGCGAGTTTCGCGCGCGCGATCGCGGCCTCGGAGATCGGCAGCGTCGAGGTCAACCGCGCGAGCTCGATCGGCTTGTTCTGCAGCCGCCTCGCGAGCACCACGCCATATGCCGCCGAAGCGACGAGCGTGCCGGTCAACCACGGCCCCGGATCGTCGGGCTGCGAGCCGCCGACGATCACGAGCACGAGAAACATCAGCGCGCCGAGCGCGAAGGCCATCGGGTAGCGGCGGCGCACCAGGCGCGCGTCCTTGGCGTACGGCAGGGCACCTTCACCGAGCAGCTTCGCGATCCCGCGCTCGATGCCGGTGGGCGGCCGGATCTCGAGGTGGGCGAGGCGCTGGCGATCGAGTGCGGACACGTCGCGCAGGATCGCTCCCATTCTGCGCGGCGCACTCGACCGCGCCGCGGCGATCGACAGCACCGACACGCCGACCAGCACGCCGAGCACCGCGACGGCCGGCAACACCGGCTCGCCGCCGGTCAGCCAGCGCGTGAGCAACAACACGCCGACGATCACGAACGTGCCAGCGAGCCCCGGCAAGGCACCGAGCATCGCCGACGACGGTGGCAGCTCTGCCGCGCCCGTCATCGCCTTGAGCTGCGCCGTGCGCGCCTGATCCTGGCCGACCGCGACCAGCGTCGCCGCCCACGTCGCGACGGCCGGCAGGAACAACGCCGCGCCCGCGCCGAGTGCGAGCGCGACCGATGCGTGCCGCGCATAGAGCTCGCCCGAATGGATCGCGATCGGTACCGCCCCGATCAGCGCGGCGAGCGTCGTCGCCTTCGCGGCGTGCAGACAACGCAGGAGCGCGGCGTCGAACAGCGCGCCACCTTCGATCGGCAGCTGCGCGAGGATCGACGCGTCGTGCCGCCAGTACAGATGAAACGGCACGCGCAAGAATGCGATCGCGAACGCGACCACCACAGCCGCCAGCCACGCGTGGCTCGCGGCCGTCACCGACACCTCGCCGCGCCACGCCACCCAGCCGGCGATCGCCGCTCCCGCGAGCACAGCCACCACGACACCGGATGTCCACCACCCCGCCCGACTCCGCTGCTCGTGCAGCGTCGACCATCGGATCAGCTCGGCTGACGTCACGCGTTCGAGCCTAACGCGACTGTTCGCCGATCACGTGTCGCACCGGGAGTTGAAAGCGAGACTCACTGCAGTTACCGCAACCCCGGTCCGGTCCGCGGTAGTGACTCTCTGCAGTTACCGCAACCCCGGTCTGGTCCGCGGTCGTGATCGCAGCTTGCGCGCGATGACATCGCGATCTCGCCATCGAGATCGCCGCACGCACAGCGCGTAGGGCAGCTCACGTCCCGAACGGTCGAGGTGGCTAGCGGCGTGGCCATGGACGTTGCGTTCGTCATCATCACGACGCGGTACGTCGAACAAATCCGCGACATGGAGCTGGAACAGATCGTGGTCCTGACGGGCTCGCCGGTTTCGTACCCCACCCACAGAGCCTGTCATGAACCCCACTCTCGATGACCTGTTTGCACGCGCGCTCCTTCGCATCCGTCGCGGCGCTTCGATGGCGATCCGCGGAACGGCGATCGCCGGCGCGATCGCCGCGTCCACCCCGAACCTCGGTGGCTGCACCGACGCGGCGACCGCGCCTGACGAGCTCGACCAGGATAGCCCCGGCGGCAAGAGCGACTGGGCGGACGACGAGGGCGAGCGCCGCCCCGATCTGATCGCGTTCACCGGCGATGCGTGGTCGGAGTGTCGCGAGTCGAGCTCGCGCACCGGGTGCTACGGCTACGAGGTGTTCTTGAAGGTGATGGTGTCGCCGGTCGCGGATACCGAGCCGACGGCGAAGAAGGTGGGCGTCGTGCATCGCAGCATCGACAACCCGAGCGGCGATCGGACGTCGAATGGCCGGTTCTTCGCGACGGCCTCCGATGGCCGCGAGGAGTGGCACGTGCCGGTGCGCGTGTACACCTACGAGGATCTGATCAAGTTCAAGGTCTGGTACCAGCCCGGCAACGGCAAGACGTTCTTCGACGACAACAACGGCGAAGGCCACGTCTACGCGAACAACAACGCGGCGCAGGTCATCCAGACCGCGACGTGGGAGAGCAACATCACCGTCACCGAGACCTCGGTGCGCGGCACGGTGCGCGTGCGCGTCGCCGACCTCGACTTCGACAAGATCCTCGGCATGCACGCATCGATCGACAACTGGGCGACGACGATGAAGTTCGGCACCGGCATGGCGGGCGACAAGAACAAGTTCTACTGGGTCGAGGACGTGTGGGGGAACTTCGAGTACTGGCAGCTCGACTTCGAGATCGACGGCACTGCGATCGAGGAGCTGCGGTTTGCGAGCTTCTACGAGCATGGCGTCGTCAACAGCGCGCGTCGCTACACGTTCTGGGACAACAACTGGGGAAGCGACTATCGTGTGAGCCGCGGAAACCCTGGTGGCGGCACGCGCGGATAGTGAAGACCGGCTGGTCCGGTTCCGATTCCGGTCCGATCGCGGCCCGACGGTAGAAGTTCGCGGCGAGATGCAGCACTGGCTGTATCCCGCGCAGCTGGAACCGGTCGGCGACGGCTGGAGCGAGCACGCGTATCGACTCGCGCCGGGCGCGTATCAGTACAAGTTTCGTGTCGGGCACGACTGGGTGCTCGACCCCGAGAACCCACGCACGCGTGCACGCGACGGGGCGAGGAACAGCCTGCTGATGGTCGGCGGCGCCGACGAGCCCGTGCTCCATGCACCGGCGCGACCGTTCGTGTTCGAGGAAGATGACGGGCGGCTGTGCCTTCGCGTGGGCCTCCGGCGCGGTCACGGCGATCGCCTCGAGCTCCGCTGGGATGAAGGCGCCGGCATGCGATGGCTCGCGATGCGTCAGGTCGCGCACGAGGACGAGCACCTGATGTTCGAAGCGCACGTGCCCGGCGCGGGCCGCAGCCTCGAGTACGTGTTCGCGCTCGCGGATGGTCGGTTGATCGGCGCGCCCGGCGGTGCGGCGCAGACGTTCAAGCTCGCGCGCGAGGCGCTACGGATGCGCACGCCGGAGTGGTGGCGCGATGCGACCGTGTACACGATCTTCGTCGATCGGTTCCGCCGCGCGGGTGGTTGGCCCGATGCCAGCGTGGTCGATCGCGAGACGCGCGCGGGTGGGAACCTCGCGGGTGTCGTCGAGGCGCTGCCGTACCTCGCGGACCTCGGCGTGTCGGTGTTGCACCTGACGCCGATCTGCGCCTCGCACTCGGTGCATCGCTACGACGCGACGGATCCACGCACGGTCGCGCCGGAGCTCGGCGGAGAGGATGGCCTGGCGCGACTGTTCGATGCGGCACATGCGGCGGGGCTCCGCGTGATGCTCGATGTCGCGATCACGCACGTGCATCGCGACTTCTTCGCGTTCCGCGACGTCCGCGAGAACGGTCGCGAGTCGCCGTACTGGAGCTGGTTCTCGATCCAGAACTATCCGTTCTTCGAGGGCTACGAGCCGGGCTACGCGCACTACCAGAAGGGTCAGTGGCAGGAGCCGCTGCTGCGCGCCGAGGAGCCGGAGGTCGTCGAGCATCTGTGCGAGACGTTCGTGCACTGGACGAAGCGCGGCGCGGATGGCTTCCGGATCGACGCCGCGGCCGACGTGCCGCGCTCGGTGGTTCGCAAGATCGCGCGTGCGGTGCGCGCGACGCGCGAGGACGTCGCGTTGTTCGCCGAGTACACGCCCGACAACATCGCGCACTGGACCGTCGATGCCGTCGATTCGGCGACCGACTTTGTCGCGCAGCAAGCCGTCTACGACTGGTTGTGGCGCCGATCGAGAACTGCCGGCCGCGTTCACGAGGTTCACGCGCAGCGCCGCTTCGATCGCGGTGGGCCCGGGTGGACCGCGATCGCGTTCACGGCGACGCACGATCAACCGCGCTTCCTGACGCTGGTCGGTGATCCGCGAATCGCGCGCATCGCGCAGCTGTTCACGATCCTGCGCGCGACGATCCCCGCGCTCTACTATGGCGACGAGATCGGGCTGCGCTCCGAGGATCCATCACGCGCGTTCGAGGACTCGTGGCCGGATCGCCAGTGCATGCCGTGGGACGAAACCGCATGGGACAAGACGACGCACGCGCTCGTGCGCTCGGCGCTGCATCTGCGGCGCGATCGGGTCGCACTGCGTCGCGGTGACGAGCACCCGATCGCGATCGACTGGCGCGGCGCGGAGTCGCCGGACGTGCTCGCCTTCCGCCGCACCTACGGCGAGGAGACGATCGACATCGTGATCAATGGCGGGCCGAACCCTTGCCGCGTGCCGCTACCGGAGCTCGAAGGAAACGGCGCCGCACCGCTCCTGGTCCTCGGCGAGGTCACGATCGACGGGGCGCGTGCAGTGGCGCGTGAAGGTATCGAGGTCGATGCGCACGACCGCGCAGCCGTCGACGATCTCGCGGGCCTGACCGGCGACGCACATCCCGCGATCGATGATGCACGCACGCGAGGCCTCGATCACGACCGCACGGCTGGCGCTGACGGCGAGCGTGCTAACAACCGAACGCAACGCGAGATCGTGCTGGGGCCGTGGTCGGCGGTGGTCCTCGATCGCGTGCGCGAGCTTCCCGAGAACGCACTCGACGATGCCACCGCGCTCGCCAACAACCGTCTGCTCGGGGCGCTCGCGTTTCGCGAAGGCGCGACGGTGTCGCCCGCGTATCCCGCGAACCTCTACGTCACGATCACCGAGGCCTGCAACCTGCGCTGCCAGCACTGCATCACGCATGCGCCCGAGCTGACGCAGGCCGGCCGCGCCCGGGCGCTTCGTCCGTGGCTGCTCGATGCGCTGCGCGAGGCGTTCGCTGCCGCCGATTACTTCGCGTTCGCCCACGGCGGCGAATCGCTCATTTCACCCGTTCTGTTCGACGTGCTCGCCGCGATCCGCAAAGCACACGCGGGTCGACCGGGCCGCTACGACGCGCACTTGTTGACCAACGGCATGCTGCTGCGTGCCGACACCACGCGAAAGCTGATCGATGCCGGCGTCACCAGCATCATGGTCTCGCTCGATGGCGCGCGAGCTGAGACCAACGACGTCATTCGCGCCGGTGGACGGATCGCCACCGTGCTCGCGAACCTGCGCGATGCGATCGCGATCCGCCGCGAAGCCAACCCCGACCTTCGCATCGGCCTGTCCACCGTCGTCGGCGTCACGAACGTGGGCGAGCTTGCCGAGATCGCCGCGATCGCCGTCGACCTCGGCGTCGACTGGCTGAAGATCGAGGAGACCTACCCCGCGACGCCATTCGCGCGCCGCGACTTGATCAAGCCCAGCGCGCAGCCGGTGATCGACAGCATGGCGATCGTCCGCGAGACGCTCGCGCGTTCCAAGGTCGTGCTCGTCGATCACCTCGACCCACCGGGCGGCTGCACCTGCGAAGCCGATCGCCGCGCCGATGGTGCCGCTCTGCGCGCGTTTCGCGCCGCCGACGACTTCGCGAATCGCACGAGCTTCCACCCGTGCCGTGCCGCCTGGGAACAAGCCTGCATCGATCCCGACGGCACGGTGCACCCGGTCGACTACTTCCAGCCGGCGATCGGCAACCTGCAGGACACGCCGTTCCTCGACGTCTGGAACTCGCCGATCGTCCAGCGCATGCGCGGCCGCGCGCTCTCGAAGACGCAGCCAGATCTCCGCCGGATCTGCACGACACCCTGACCGCACTCCGTTGTCCGGCACCTGCCGAACAGTCACGTTGTCCGGCGACCGCAACTCGTGCAGGCCACCGTGCCATGTCATAGCGGAGTTGAACGATCCTCTGCCGCTCCCGATCGCGGTCTCGGCTTCCGGACCGTGGTTACGGGAATTGTCCGGGAGCTATTGGCACGTTGCTAATTGAAGCCCGGACAGACTAGAACTTCGCGCTGACGCCGGCACCAACGGTGACCGAATCGCCACGCGCGCCATCATCGAGCGGCGTCACGATCGTCAGGCTCGGAGACACCTGGCCGGCGTCGTAGCGGAACGACAGCGCACCCGTGTGGAAGAACCGCTCGGCGCCCTCGGAGACGTCACCCGTGGAGAACACCGTCACCAGCTCGGCGGCGCCCGACAGCTTGCCGCGACGCGCGCCGATCGCGAGGTTCGCGTGACCGATCGGATCCGGCGACGACTCCATCTCGTCCGAGTGATCGACGATGACGTCGAGGCCGAGGTCGGCGCGCACGAACACCGCACCCCGCTGCCAGGTCGGCGACACACCGAGGCGGATCGCCGTGAGCTCGGGGATCGCGTTGACGAGGTCGTTGAAGCGACGCTGCGACGACACTAGGTTTGTGAGGAACGCGGCACCGTCATTCTGCGCGGTGGGCAGCGTGAGGCCGACGTGGGCGACGATCGACAGCTCGCTCGATAGCGCGCCGCGGTACTGACCGCCGACCTCGAGGTTCGACAGTGCGAAGGTGTCGATCGGCTCGATCGTCGCCGAATCGTCGAGGAACGCGCGCGACACCGCGAGCTGGCCGTAGGTGCCGAACCCGGAGCGATGCATCCACTGACCATGGAGATCGAGGCGCGAGACGAAGCCATCGTCGAAGTCGCTGACGAATGACAGATCGGCACCCGCACCGGACTGGCCCGAGGCGCGGTCCAGGGTGGCGGTCTCGTGGAGTTGCTCGTCGGCGGCGGCAACGCCGGCAA
>JACCYD010000800.1 GCA_013696695.1 Deltaproteobacteria bacterium
GGGCGGGCTCGCGAGCTTGCTCGGCAGCTCGAGTCGCACGTCACGCGCGGCCGAGACCGCCCCACCCACGCGCGTCGTGTTCTTCGTCACCGCGCACGGTCACACGCCGAATTCGTGGGTGATGCCCGTCCCCGGCGGCAGCACCACGGACGTCGCCGAGCGTGCGTTGACGCCGCTCGCCGTCGACGAATTCAGCACGCTGCTCCAGCCGCTCCATCCCTTCCGCGATCGTCTGCTCGTCGTCGAAGGGCTCGCGAACACGATCAACCTCGTCAACCTCGCCGAGGCGACGGCCAGCGGCAACGACAACAACAACCACTCACTCGCGGTCGCGGGGCTGCTCACCGGCGATCGCGTGAAGCAGACGCCGGGCGCACCGTGCACCGGCGGAGCGCGCTCGATCGATCAAGAGCTCGCGCAGCGGCTGATCGCACCCGGTCGCTTCGGCTCGCGCGTCTATGGCTACGACTACACGCCGAACCTGACGGTCGCGCCGTTCTCGTTCCTCGGTTCGGCGCAGTCATCGCCGATCGTCGCGAGCCCGCAGGTCGCGTACGACGATCTGCTCGGCATCTACGTGCCGCCGCCGTCGACCGAGCCGCAGACACGCGCGCAATTGATCAACTCGCTGCGGCCGTCGGTGCTCGACTCGGTCGCGCGCGAATATGAATTCCTCGCCCCGCGCCTCGACACGGCGGGCCGCCAGCGCCTCGACGCGCATCGCCAGCTCGTGCGCGAGCTCGAGACCAGCCTCGGCGCCGGCCCGTCGGCGGTTTGCGACACCAGCTTCGACAACACCGGCCACGAGACCTCGCAGTTCATGCGGCTGATCAAGATGCGTTCGCGTGCGATCTCACGCGCGTCGTCACCTTCGTCGCGCCCGTGCCGCAGACCACCGAGATCGGCTATCCCGCCCAGGACACCGTGCATCGCTACGAGCACGAATCGATCGCCGGTGGCAGCTCGTGTGGCGCGCAGTACAACGCGACCTCCGAGCAAGCGATCGTCGATCTCGGCGTGTTCTACGCGAACCACTTCGCCTATCTGCTCGAGCAGCTCGATTCCGTGATCGAGGGCAACGGCACGATGCTCGATCACACGATGGTCGTGTGGCTGACCGAGCTCGCCACCGGCGGCCACGATCACGAGGACACGTTCGCGGTGATCGCAGGTGGCGGCAACGTCGGCTTCCGCACCGGTCGCTACGTTCGCTACCCGCGCACGTTCAATAATCCGGTGGCGGGCTTCCCGCTGCTGGGGCCGGCGACCAACCGCCTCCACGTCAGCGTGCTGCGCGCGATGGGCCAGCCCGACGACTCGTTCGGGTTGACCTCGGCGCTCGATTCGAACGGCGGCGCGATCCCGCTCACGGGTCCGCTCACCGAGCTGTTCTAAGCTCAAACCAGCACGCACCATCGTGAGTGCTCGATCACGCTCGACCAGCGGGGGCCGAGGCGGGTCGAACCGTGCGCGTCAGCTGTCGATCGCGAGGTGGACCAGCCGACCAGACGTCCCGCTCTCTGTATAACCAGAAGCGATGTCCGATACCCCCAAGCGCTCGTTTGGTAGCCGCATGCTCGATCTCGTCGAGCGCGTCGGGAACCGCTTGCCCGACCCCGCGCTGCTGTTCGTCTACGCGCTGTTCCTGGTCTGGCTGATTTCGGCGCTGCTCGACGGGCACGCCTTCGAGGTGCCATCCAAGGATGGGCCGGTGGCGAAGGCCGTGGAGAGTCAGCTGTCGGCGTCCGCGATCACGACGTTCCTCGCCGACATGGTGAAGACGTTCACCAGCTTCCACCCGCTCGGCGTCGTGCTGGTCGCGCTGCTCGGCGTCGGTGTCGCCGACGACAGCGGGTTTATCGGCGCCGCGCTCAAGCGCATGGTCGCGCTCACGCCGCGGATGCTGCTCACGCCGATGTTGATTTTGGTCGCGCTGCTCAGCCACACCGCGGCGGACGCCGGCTACGTCCTCGTGATCCCGCTCGGCGGCGTGATCTTCTACGCTGCTGGCCGCCACCCGCTTGCCGGCATCGCCGCGGCGTTCGCCGGCGTGTCCGGCGGGTTCTCGGCCAACCCTGTCCCCTCGAGCCTGGATCCCTTGCTGCAGGGTTTGACCCAGTCCGGCGCGGCGATCCTCGATCCGTCGCGCACGGTCAACCCACTCGCGAACTGGTACTTCACCGCGGCCTCGTGCGCGCTGATCATCCTCGTCGGCTGGTTCCTCACCGACCGCGTGATCGAGCCGCGCTTGCGTCGTACCGCGCCCGTCGATGGCGACCCGGCCGACATGCCGAAGATCGAGGGCGTGAGCACCGCGGAGGGCAAGGGCCTGTTGTGGGGTGGGATCGCGTTCCTGCTCGGGATCGTCATCTTGGTCGTGCTGACCGTGCCCGAGAGCTCGGTCCTGCGCTCGCCCACGACCGGCAGCCCCACCGCTTCCGACGCGCCGCTGATGCAGGCGATCGTGCCGTTGATCTTCCTCCTGTTCCTGATCCCGGGCGTGGTCTACGGCTTCGCCGCCGGAACCTACAAGAGCCATCGCGACGTCGTGAAGTCGATGGCGAAGTCGATGAGCACGATGGGCTACTACCTCGTGATGGCGTTCTTCGCCTCGCTGTTCATCTACGCGTTCAACAAGAGCCAGCTCGGCGCCCTGCTCGCGGTCGAGGGAGCGGACGCCCTGCGCTCGGCGAACCTTCCGCCGCAGGTCACCATCGTCGCCATCATCATCTTGTGCGCGTTCATCAACCTCCTGATCGGGTCGGCGAGCGCAAAGTGGGCGCTGCTCGCGCCCATCTTCGTCCCGATGTTGATGCAGCTCGGAATCTCGCCCGAGCTGACCCAGGCCGCGTACCGCGTCGGCGACTCGACGACCAACATCATCACGCCGCTCATGCCCTACTTCCCGCTCGTCGTCGCGTTCTCCCAGCGCTACGTCAAGAAGACCGGCATCGGCACGTTGACCGCGATGATGCTGCCGTACTCGATGTCGTTCCTACTCCTCTGGACTCTGTTCTTGCTCGGGTTCTGGGCGCTCGGGATCCCGCTCGGGATCGCCGGCGGCTACAGCTACCCACCGTAGCGCCCGCCGACCGTCGACGAGAACGCCGCCGATGGGACCAGCTAGCGCGGGGATGACCTGCGGTGTATGGGAACGATTGATCGAAGTGGACGTCGAGATATTTCGCAAGCACGCGAGTACCCGCAAGAGGGCGGCCGTCTTCACCCTGCACCCGCCCACGCAGCTCGCGGTCATCTTCGTAATGGCCTCGCCTCAACCGACAGAGTTGCTGCGGGAGCTGACGCATCCGCGCGTTCGCGAGCGTTGTGGCGTGACGTCCCGGGGTTGTTGATCTACTCGGAGATCAGCGAGCGTCGCCGAAATCAGATCAGCGCTGGCGTGTCGGGCGGCGGCGACCTCGTGGTTTCGAGGCTGGAGGCTGCGAGACGTCGACGACGCGCTTCTGGATCGCGAGTTTCGGGTGCGGCGGGACCAGGAGCGCTCCAACGGCCGACAGGAAGAACGTCTTGACGGTCGCCCAGTCCCTGCGCCCCTCGCCGGGCAATTTCGGCTCGAGCTCTGCATCGTCGAAATACGTCAGGGCGCGAAGCAGGAGCTGATCGTTGACGTCCTGGGCGTAGACCGTGCGAATCGCACGCAGGCATTCGACGATTCCGAGCTGGTGGTGTTGCAGGGTGACATAGACATCGAAGAAATCACGACGCGTCCCACGGTCGAGGATCGCGTGGAGCTTGGTGCCGAGCACGCCGATGACATCGAGGCTGCGATCGACTGCATGAGGGACCAGATGTGGAAGCACGAAGATCGAGACGTCGATGCCGTTCCACCGAAGGTCCGCAGTGGTCTTCGATCGGTTCGCCAACTCGACGTCTCCGGTTCGCGAGAGCTGAGCGAGCAGACCATCGAGGCTCTTGGCGTCTCGCACTCCGAAATCGACGTCGCGACTGGGACGATAGGGACAGAAGCAACGCACGGCATGACCGCCGATCACGAACCAGGTCGCGAGATCGTCGACAGCAACGGCAAGTGAGTGCGGGATCACCTGCACTGGAGAGAGTCGCTCGGTCATGCGATGCCGCGGTACTTCAGGACTGCGCGTAGCAGGCCTTGGCTGTGCGCGCGCCAGCCTCGCATCCGATCGGCGAGGTAGAGATCGATCCACGGGAGCCCGGACGCGAAGCTGATCGCCCGGAGATCCCCATACTGAAATGCATAGAACACGACGTGAGGCCCCGAAATTCGCCCGCTCGGTCCGAGGTTGTAGAGGGACGCGCGCACAGGCTCGGGCAGCCCGCCGATCGCGTAGCGATGCGGAGGGCAGCGAGGCATGAAGTTGTAGATCGACGCTCGAGAAGGCGCTCGAACCCCAAGCGAACGAGCCCGGCTCCTCACGCGCGCCAGGATCGCCGTGATCGATGGGCGCTCGTGGGCTCGCAGAAGATCCTCGAGCTCACGCTGCATCGACGGATCGAGGCGGGACCTTCCTGCATCGGATCGGGACTTGCGTCCGGTCGGTCGCCCGAGACGTAGAGCCGCGTTTTCTAAGCAGGTTCGAAGATCGAACACCGGTTAATGATAGACGAATTTATGAATATCTGGAGACGAAATCCGCGTTGTGCCAACTGATCAGATTAGACCTGATAGCGGCGTTCTTGACGCGACCCCGTCGGGTGCTTCCGAACCGACGAGCCCTGGGAGCTCGCGGCCTAGACCAGCTGTGGCTACGCCAGGCCTTCGACGCGGATCCACGGACCCGCGGTGTACGGGAACGATTGATCGAAGTGGACGTGCGCGACGTACCACAGCGTCAGATCGTGACCGTCGAGTAGCTCGTCGCCGACGTACGCGGCAGGGAACGTGGCCGAGCCGGCGGCGCTGCGCGGCGAGAACGGCGGCCACTCGCCATCGTGATAGCGGATCGCGAACAGCTCGGCGTCATCCCACGCGTGCGGGCGGATGTTGATCGCCGAGCCCGAATCGAAATCGACCTGGCGCCAGACATCGCCCTTCTCGTCGGCCTCGCCGCCGTACGGGAACCAGCCCTCTTGCTCGACGCGCTGCCAGCGCGAATCCTCGAAGCGCTCGAACGCGTCATCGCGCGCGCCGTCGAGATCGAAGTCGAAGCGCCAGTGCGGGTGATAGGTGTGCTGGTCGTGGACGCCCGGTCCGTAGATCGTGAGCCACGGGCAGATGCGGCCGTCGTCGTGGAACCGCCACAGCTGCGTGTAGTGATACGGCCCGGCTTCGAACGCGGCGGAGAGCTCGACGCCGCCGCGGAACAATTGCACGCGAACGGGACCCTGGAGATTGCGCGTGCCGAGCGGTACCCACCACGGACCGTGAACCTCGGTGCCCTCTTCCTCGACCTCGAGGTTCTCGTGCTGGTGATCGACCGTGACGTACGGCATCGATCCTTCCCACAGCACGCGCCGGCCCTTGAAGTCGGCGAGGTAGACCATGATCCCGGCCGACTCGGTGAGCCGCCAGTGGAACTTCCAGTTCGCTTCTTCGATGACGTTACCGCTGCTCATTGTCTCAAGTTCCTCTTGTGACTCGCGCTGCTCGTCAATTACCAGAGCTCCGCCGGGACGATCTGCGTCACCGTGTTGTCGATCAGATCCACGACCACGACGAGCGTGGCCTGACCAGAATCGCGGCCGAACACCACCGCGGCACTGCGCCGCGAGTACGCCATGTCCTTCGAGCTGCGACCCCAGTAGTGCATCGTCATCTGCGGGATGTCGCCCATCGACAGCTTCGCGCGGACGCGATCGTCGACCATCGCGATGCTCGCCGCGAGCGCTTCTTCATCGCGCGACAGCATCGGCTGGCTGCGGGTGAGCTCGAGGTGCGTGACGACGCCGGCATCGAGATCGACGCACGCGTCGACCGCGCGATCGCTCGAGTAGTCGTACGCGACGACGCGCGCGAGCCGGTGGCCGGCCATCGGATGCGGCGGCTTGGTGACCAGCGGCTCGGTGCATATCACGCGGTAGCGACCGACCTTTGCCATCGAGCCGAGCCGGCGATCCTCGGTGAGAGTCCGGAGCGCATCCGCGATCTCGCCGGGGGTCAGCGGATCGAACAAGGTGGGGTCGGCGTGCGCGACATCCGCACGTGCTTTCGCACCTTTAGCCTTGGCGTTCCCGTTCGCTTTGGGAGGCAGTTTAGCCTTTGGTTTTGCACCCTTAGGCACCTTGGACTTCTTCTCAGATGCGACCGTCCGCGGCATGGCGCGCAATATACACGCCTTTAGATCGACTACTTATCCCGTGCGTCTCAAACCGCATGGTTCGCGCCCTCCTGGCATCGCTCCTCTTCACTGCGGCCTGCTCGGCTGCTCATGCAGATCAACCGTTCGGGCCGAGCCCGCCGTCCGGCACCGCGATCGCGATCGGCATCGCCGACGCCAAGATCCGCGCGCCGTATGACGTGCAGGTCATCCGGCAGAACGGCGACACGCTGCCCACCTACGGGCAGAAGGATCGCTACTACGTCCAGGGCAACGCCGGCGAGCGCTACATCATCCGCGTCACCAACCCGACCGCGCGCCGCGTCGAGGCGGTCGTCACGGTCGACGGGATCGACGTCATCGATGGCGAGGACGGTGACCTCCGCAAGCGCGGCTACGTCGTGCCGCCATACGGCGAGGTTCGCGTCGAAGGCTTCCGCACGTCGCAGGCCGACGTCGCCACCTTCCGCTTCAACTCGGTCAACGATTCCTACGCCAACAAGAAGGGCAAGGCGCGCAACGTCGGCGTGATCGCCGTCGCGATCTTCGAAGAGCACGCCGCCGAGCCCGAGCAGCAGATCATCGTCGGTGACGCCACCGATGGTCGTGGCGACTATCGCAAGAAGCCGTCGTACACGTACGAAGACGATCTCGCGGAGCGCGGCGGTGGTGCCGATCGCACGAGCAGGGATTCCTCGCCCGCCCCGAAGGCCGCGAAGCGCGCGCCCGCCGACGCCAAGCCCGACTCGGTCGCGGTTCGCGGTGGTGAGACCGCCACGCGCCGTCCGTCGGTCGCGCCGTCGTCCACCCGTCCCGCACCCTCACCGCAAGGTGGCGCTGCGGGTGCGCCTCGCCCGGCCTACGATGCGGATAGCGAGTACTACGAAGAGATGCCGCCGCCGCCGCCGCCGGTCACTGGTCAGCGCAACAACCGCCCGGGCCTCGGCACCGAGTTCGGCGAGAGCCGCACGTCGGCCGCCAGCTTCACCAAGTTCGTGCGCGCCGCGGGCCGCCCGATCGCCGTCGCCGAGCTTCGCTACAACAACGCGGCCGGCCTCGCCGCGCTCGGCATCAACGCCCAGCCGCTCCCCGACGCTGGCGAGATCATGACTCGCGAGACTGCTGACCCGTTCCCCGGCGATGCGCGGTTCTCGCGCCCACCCGGCACCTGATCGCGTACCAACGCGTGATTCGATCGAAGGCCCCACCCGGGGCTTTCTTTCGTTTCGGCTACGCGGGCTGTGCGAGCTGACCGAGCGCCTGGACGAACAGCACGACGGTGTAGGCGAACGGAAACGCGATCAGCAGGATGCCGATCGATAGCCGACCGAGCCCGACGCTCGGGTGTCGTGGCTGGAGGCGACGCGCGCGCGAGCCCGACACGACCAGCACGATGCCGACGCAGATCAGCACCATCGCGATCACCACGTAGATATTCTCCACGGCCATGGCGATCTAACGCCACGCGCGCCGCTCCAATTGCCCGCCGCGCGTGAACAACGCGTGAACTGACTTAGCGGCGTACGAGGCGCAGGGCGACGATGCCGGCGATCATCGTCGCGACGAACACCAGCGTGTCGATGCGCCCGGTGCCCGCAGCCACGAGTGCCGGCCCGGGGCAGAAGCCCGACAGTCCCCAGCCAACGCCGAAGATCATCGCGCCGCCGAGGAGCGGCAGGTCGATCGTCGTCGCTTCGGGCCAGTGGAACGCGCGCGCGAACAGCGGCCGCGGTCGCTTGCGCGCGATCCACGCGACCGGCGCGTAGACGCCGATCGCACCGGCCATCACGAACATCAGCGTCGGATCCCACGCGGTGCCGACATCGAGGAACGCGACGATGCGCCCCGGCGAGGTCATGTCCGAGATCAGCAGGCCGATCGCGAACAGCGCGCCGGCGATCGCTGCGAGCACGAGCTTCACAGCGCACCTCGGATCGTGGCGGTCACCATCGCGGTCGCCATGAACACGGCCACCGCGACGAACGAGCGCCTCGAGCCACGCGAGATGCCGCACACGCCGTGACCGCTCGTGCAGCCATTGCCGAGCGTCGTGCCGACCCCGACGAGCAGCCCCGCGATCGCGAGCTGCGCGATGCCGGCGACGTTCGCACCGAACGCACCGGGTACGAGCTGCGCGCCGATCACGCCGGTCGCGACGAGACCGACGAGAAAGGCGAGCCGAACCGGCCGGCCATCGTCATCGTCGCCATCCAGTGCTCGACCGAGCGTGCCGCTGATGCCGGCGATCCGGCCGTGTGCGATCAGCGCGATCGCGGCGGCGAGGCCGATCAACGCGCCGCCGAGCAGCACGCGCAGCGCGGACTCCGTGGTCACGGGGCAGGGGCCGGCGCCGGGGCTTCCTGGCACTCGTCGAACGGATTCTTGAGCTCCTTGACGCAGATCTTGATCCGCTCGAGGACGCACAGCGCGTATTCGGTCTTGCCGTCGAAGTCGAGGTGGATGCGGCCGGCCTTGTAGCCCGACATCCGGCACTCGAGCTCGAGCTTGGTGCCGAGCGGGCGCTCGACGTTCGTGCCGCCCGGGCCGGTGTAGCTATAGCCGGCGTAGAGGTTCGCGCCTTCGGGCTTGGTGATCACCTGGATCACCACGCCGCGACCAAGGCCGACGGATGCATCGGGCACCATCGCGACGACGATGCCGCCATCGGTGCGCGGGAGCGGCCGGATGCGGCCGGCGTCGGGCGTGATGACGACGATGTCGGCTGAATCGAGGACGGGCACGATGACGGCGGCGTCTTCGACGACCACGCCGGCGTCGGGGACCATCGCGACCACGGCGGCATCGCGCGGCGGCGTGTCGGTGACGCGATTGCGCGACGCGATCACCAGCGCGATCGCCGTGGCGGCACCACCGAGGATGAGGAGGCCGAACAGCGCGAGCGGCCACCGCTTGCGCTGCTGCAGCTCGGTCTCGGTGGTGAACACGTGCTCGAACGTCTGCGGCTTGTCGCGCGACGTGAACTCGGGCTCGTGAGAGCGGCGCGACTGCTGCGTGGGCGACACCGCACGCG
>JACCYD010000813.1 GCA_013696695.1 Deltaproteobacteria bacterium
GCTCGTGCGAGCAGCGCCGGATTTGCGAGCGACCGAGCGAGCGTCGCGGCCTCGACGCACACCGCGCGGCCCGCAGCATCGCCGCTGCGCAGCTGAAGCTCGCCTTGCGCGATCATCACGCGGCAACGCTGCGCAGCTTCGTCCGCGCCCGCCGGGATCGCGGAACGAGCTCTCTCGAGCAACGCGGTGGCGTCCTCGAACGCGAACACCGCGACCGCTTGATCAGCAGCGCGAATCGCGTGCTCGATCGCCTCTGGCGCCGCATCGGGGCCGGCCTCGAGCAAGTGGTGCGCGATCTCGGAGAGCGGCGCGCCGTGGGTTCGCAGCACCAGGGCGGCTTCGCGGTGAAGCTCGTGGCGCAGCGCGCGCACCAGGTCGTGATAGAGCGCCTCGCGA
This sequence comes from Deltaproteobacteria bacterium, assembly GCA_013696695.1. Lineage (GTDB taxonomy): Bacteria > Myxococcota_A > Polyangia > Haliangiales > Haliangiaceae > JABFXX01. The sequence continues at coordinate 397 of JACCYD010000813.1, forward strand.
TACAGAGCGTGCGTGAACCGGAACCGCGCGCCGCGCGTGGTGACGAAGCCGCTGCGCTGCGCCTCCTCGAGGACGGCGGCGGCGCGCGGCTCGATACGCGTGACGTCCTCGCGTGCGAACTCGACGCCGAACACGGCGCCGATCTCGAGCACGCGACGCGCCTCCGGCGAGATCAGGGCGAGCCGCTGGCGGATCACCTCTCGCACGCCGAGTGGAATCTGATCGGTGGCGCCGGTCGCCCGCCACTCGCGAACGATCTCGCCGACGAACAGCGGATTGCCCCCGGTGGTCGCGAACACGCTCGCGGTCAGCTTGGCGTCGGCATCCGCGATCGCGTCGTGCACGAGCGCGGCGACCTCGGCCTCGCGCAGCCGCGCGAGCACGAACATCTTCGCGTGGCGCCCTGCCCGGCCGAGCGAGGCCGCGGTGTCGCGCGACAGCGACGCCTCGAGCTCGCGATACGTGCCGATCACGAGGAGCGGCAGTGCGCGCTGCGTCGCGACGAACTCGAGCAGCATCAGCGTCGAGCGATCGGCGGCGTGCAGATCCTCGAGCACGATCACGCACGGCGCCACTTCGAGTAGCCCGGCGGTGGCGTCGCGAAACAGCTCGAAGCGGGACTCCGCTGGATCTGCGCCGGCGAGCGCACGAGCCTCGGGAAACGCGACGCCGAGCCCCTGATACGCCTCGCGCCATGGCCACAGCGCCGGCGCGCCACCGGCCTCCCAGCACTGGCCCCATGACACCCGCAGCCCGCGCGCCTTCGCACGAAGCGCGGCCTCGGTGGCGAGCCGCGTCTTGCCGATGCCGGGTTCGCCCGCCATCAGCACGAGCGACCCACTGCCGGTGGCTAGCTGCGCGAGCGCAGCCTCTAGCTCCTCGACCTCCCGGTCCCGTCCGACCAACACTGGCGCAGTGTAGCCCCGAGTGGCGCGTGAATTACGGGGTGCGGATCGCGCGATCAGTTACCACTGGATATCCAGGAGATATTTACTTATCGACGCTCGGTATTGGGCGTCGCCAGCCAGGCGACCAGCGCGTCGCGCGAGAACCTCCACACCGGCCCGAGCTTCTTGCCCGGCAGCTTGCCGGCCTCGGCGAGCTCGATCACGTTGTTCTCCTCGAGCTGGAGGAACTGTCCGGCCTGCTCGGCGTTCATGATCTCCGGCGGATCGTAGGACTGGAACGAATACGACCCCACGGTGACTCTATCGCTGGTGTCGAGCGGCCGACGGGTCGCCAGTGTGCCGAGCGCCGACAGCCCGTGCTGGCTATCGGGATCGACGTAGCGATTGACGAGGCCGGCGACCAGATCCTTCTTGTGGACGCCAAGCGCGGCCGCCGCGCGGTCGAGCTTGTCGCCCTCGGTCTTGGGGAGGCGAACGTAAAGCGGGGTCTGCGGGGGTGCCTTGCGTGGCATATCCAGAATATATCCGACGGATATCCCAACGTCTAGCCAGCCGCCAACCTCGCGATCGCGCTGGTGATCGCATCTGGGTCCTCGAGGCTCGCCATGTGCCCGACCTCGAGGCGCATCAGCTCGGCGCCCGGGATCCGAGCTACCAGCTGGTCCGCGATCGCGTGGTTGTAGTCGAGGTCGAGCGCGCCATCGATCACGAGCGTCGGCATCGCGAGCTCGTCGAGTCGCGCCGCCGCCGGAGGGTCGAGCTTGGTCGCGGGCGTGTCGTGCTGCCAGTACCACCCCGAATAGCTCGCGAGGCAGTCGTCGAGCAAAGCCGCCACACCGGGCATCGCACGCGCAGACGTGAACCAGCCGCAGCGGCTCCACAGCGCCTTCGCCGCTGCGAGATCGCCACCACGCGAGAGCCGCTTGAGCTCGTCGAACATCGACTGGATGTCTTTCGGGTAGTCCGGAATCAGGCCCGACATGCATACGGAGACCAGGCCGGTCACCGCATCGGGCCGCAGCAACGCGAGCTCGAGTGCGTAGAACGCACCGATCGAGTGCCCGATCACCACCGCGTCGCGGAGCCCGAGCTCGTCGAGCAGCGCCGACGCGTCCTCGCAATGCTTGAACGGCCCCACCGGCGCAGGCGACTGCCCGAAGCCGCGGAGATCATAGGTCACCACCTCGAACCGATCGGCGAGCGCGGCGACCTGCGGTTGCCACATGCGGTGATCGAGCGTCGCGCCGTGCAAGAGCACGAGAGGCCGCCCGCGGCCGCGACGCTGGACCACGAGATCGGTCATCGCCGATGACGCTACCGCTAGTTGTGCCCGCGGCGCTTCGCGATCATCGACTTCACGCGTGTCACCGCGCGATCCACCATGGCGCGACCTTCAGTGACCAGCTCCTCGACCCGGCGAACCAGCGGCCTCGGGCCCGCCTTGCCGGCCATCTCGTCGCGCTCGGCCTGCGTCGGGTTGTGGTCGACGAACTGCTTCGCTTCTTGCGCCGCCGGCTCCACCTTGTCGCTGGCGATGAACGACTGCAGGCCGTCGTTGTAGGAGCGCGCAGCCGTACGATTGCCTTCACCCTCGTTCGTGCCTGCCTTGTGGCTCTTGTGCGGATGCTTGTGGTGGTGGTTGCTCATGGATTCCTGTGGAGCATCCGCCATGCCACGAGCACAGACCGAGAAGTTCACCGTTGAATCATCGAGGATCGCAGGCCGTTCGTCGTAGGGAGCTCTCGCAGAGCGCGGCGGGTACGCGGCTTGCGTGCGGTCGGCCTTATAAAGGAGAACGCCGTGGCAACCGAACCGATCAACGAGGGCCCCAGCACGGGCGAGCTGATTTCAAGGATCACCGACGACATCAAGATCATCGCCAAGGGCGAGCTCGAGCTTGTTCGTGGCGAGATCGGACGCGTGGCGAAAGCCGTCGCGGTCGAAGGCGCCGTGGTCACGTTCGGTGGCCTGGTGATGTTGATCGGTTTCGCGATGCTGTGCGTCGCCGCCGTTGTGGCACTGGGTGCCGTGATCGACAGCCTCGCGCTTCGACTCGTGCTGATGGCGGTCGTCTACCTCCTGATCGGCGGCGGTCTCGCCACCGCGTTCGGGATGCGCCTCCGCAAGGACATCAAGCCCGACCTCGCCGTGCCGATCCACGAAGCGAAGAGCGTGATCCGCGGCGTCGCTGCCACCGTCAAGGAACAAGGACACAGCGCCCATGCGTGATCAAGAAGAGATCGAACGTGAGTTGTTCGAGGCCAAGCAAGACCTCGAGCAGAACCTCGATCAGGTCGTCCACAAGGCGAAGGAAACGATCGAGGTCCGCGCCCGCCTGAAGAACGCTGCGGAGGAGATCATCCGCAAGCATCCGCTACCGATCGTGCTCGGCATCGTGGGCGGGATGACGCTGTTCGGCGTGCTCCGCCGCCTCTGAAGCGGAGGCGAGTGAGCGCCCGTTGGACGAGACCCTCCAGCACATGGAGGGTCTCGGGAGCGCGGATCTTCACCGCAGTGCGAGGGTGCGCCTGCATCTCGAAGGCGCGTGTCGCGAATCGTTCGCGGGCCGTCCACCGCTTGTCCAGCGCATGTCTCGACATGTACGCTAGTAGAACTTGGCTGCGGTCGAGGCTCACTTCGCGTGCGGTTCGACGGGCTGGTTGACCGAACCGATTCAGGTGGCCGGTACGCGATTCTCGAGATGCCGTCGATCGACGTCGACAACGCGTTCTCCGAGCACTCGCCGCGATCCTGGATGACATCCGCGTCGTCGCTGTCGACTTGCGCCACAGGTGCGCGCGAACGCGCTCGACGCGCCGTTTGGGCAAACCGGGTCATGCCGCCACGAAATGCGCGAAGTTCACGGAGCGCGCGGTGCGCTGCAGAGAACAGCGCGCGCCGCCGTCACGTCGCCAGACCTGTGCCCGCCGAGTTGCGAGTGGTCCGCCGATTGCTGATCGAAAATAGCGGAGGCCTACTATGAAAGCTTGTCTTCTCGGAGCCGCAGTGCTCGCGCTCGCTGCATGTGGATCGGATGGCGACCCCAACGATCCGAACGACCCGAACGACCCGACCGATCCGGTCGACCCGACCGATCCCACGGATCCGACCGACCCACCCACTGCCGACGAGAGCGCTCGTGACAATGACGAGCTCGCGTCGATCCTCACCGCGCACCTGCGCGCCGAATTCCCGATCCAGCTGATCATGGCCGGCATTTCGGAAAACCAGTACCCGGAGGGCTTCTCGCTCACCGGGCAGACCGCCGAGGGTGGCTACACGGGTCTCGGAGCGATCGGCTCGCTGTCGTTCGACTTCGCGTACCACTGCAACGACGGCTCCACGGCACACCTCGTGGTGCCGTGCGACGGCACCGCGCATCACTCGCACGTCGCGATGACCGTGACCGGCGCGCAGTCGATGGGCGCGATCGCGATGAGTGAGATCAATCGCGTCGTCGACTGGGAGATCCGCGACCTCACGCTCGACAAGGCGCGCTTCCGCGGACCCGATGCCCTGTCGCTGCGCACCTCGATGACCACCGAGGGTGAGCTCGCCGACTATCACGTGCAGTTCGACGCGGTCTACGAGCAGGTCCGCTACCTGCCCGCGCAGATCATCCCGACGTTCGGCACGATCGACTTCACGCTCAACACCGAGCGTACGCGTGGCGATGACCTGCGCGTCTTCAACTCGACCGCGCGGTTCACGTTCGGCTCGAGCACCGTGCCGACCACGCTCGTGATCGAAGGCGTGACGTACGACGTCAACCTCTCCGACGGCACCGTCACCCGGCTGTAACTAACGTGTAGGCCACTCCGCCGAGAGATCGATCTGCGGTGACAGCGTTCGATCTGCGGTGCAAGCGTCGTCCGATGAACCGGACGGCGCTTGGTCTATTGGTGCTGCGGCTCCGCGGACATCGCGATCTCCGGGCCGCGTGGCGAGGGTGGCGGCGTTGCCCTCTACGTCGGGCGCGACCATAGCTTCGAGCGCGTCGGCATCCTCGGTCTCGCGACACGCGCCGGCGGACTCGCTGTGGGCGACTTCAACAGCGACGGGTTCGACGACATCGCCGTGGCGACCATCGGTGGCATCGCGGTGTTCGAGTCGCGGTAGTTACTCAGCGGAGCGTGCGACACCACCGAGACGTCCGCGTCGTCGACCTGGCGGAGTCTGGCAATCGGCCGCCGCCGTTCATCGCCCGTGGATCGCGCGCCGGGCCGTGGTACAGCGATGGCCATGCGCCGCCTCGTTTCGATCGCGTTGATGTTGGTGTCCGCTCGTACCGCGGCGGCGGAGAACGATGTCCAGCCCGAGGGCCGCGAGCTGCATCACGAGCCTGATCGGTACATCGCCGCGGGCGGCATCCGCGGCAAGCACGCCTACGAGTTCAACGGCGTGTTGCTCGAGGGAGGCGTGCGGATCCAGCGCACACCGTTGTTCGTTCGCGCGATGGCCAACACCGGCAACGCGTCGCTACCGGACGATCCCGGTCGTGGCACCTATGTGGAAGCGCGCGCTGGCGCCGAGTTGCGCACCTGCACCCGTACCGGAATGCTCTGCGGCTCGCTCGGCATGGACGTCGGCTTCCATCGTACGAATTATCAGCACGTCGATCTCTCGCAGAAGCGCGGCGCCACCGATCCGCTCGACGAGACGTTCGAGTCGGGCGTGCTCGTGCCCCGGTTCACCGTCGACGGTGGAAATCGCGTGCGCGTGCGCGGCGTTCTCGAGCTTCCCAACCACTACAGCGACCGAGGGCGGACGCGCGGGGCCGCGCTTTCGATCTCGCTTGGCCTCGGTTTCTAGGCAGCTCGGGGCTAGCGGACGGGTTTGAAAGCCATTCGCCGTCAGCCTGCTTCGCACGTGTGGAAGTGGCAAGTGGGTTGCACATCTTCAAAGCATTATGATGACCCTACTCATCGTCCTTCTCTTGGTTGCTCTTCTCGGTGGTGGCCTCGGTTATGGCCGGTTCGGCGCGGCGGGCCTTGGCCCGGCGGGCTTGATCATCCTCATCTTGGTGATCCTCGCGGCCACCGGCCGGCTGTAGCTAACGCGTCTCGACCCACGCGCGAATGGTGACGACCGAGTCGAGCAGACTCGTGCGATCACCGCGCGGGGCGAGAAAACTTGACCGTACTCGCTCTTCGAGACGAGGCGGTTGATGTCGCGCAGCGGCGGCGTCTCGCGAAGCAGCTCGTGATCATTCACGACTGGACGAAGGGGATATCAGTGGCGGCTCCACGAGGACTGCCCACGCTCGAACGAGCATCCCCAGTCTTGTCGAGATCTCGAGCTGCCGCGCGGGAGCCACTCGCTGCGACGGTTTAGCCGCAGGCGTATGCTGCGGCGATGTGGTGCAGACATTACGAGACCGCTGCGGCCGGCTGCGATGCCGGCTTCACGGTCGATGCATCACGCGTCACGTTCGGCCGCGGCGTCCTGGCCGAGGTCGGCGAACGCGCGCGGGCGCTACGAATCCAGCGTCTCGCCGTGTTCACCGACGCGCGGATCCGTGCGCAGCCCTGGTTCGCCGACGTCACTCGATCGTTGCGCGCCGCCGGCCTCGACACAGCCGTGTTCGATGCCGTGGCCGTCGAGCCCACCGACGCGTCGTTCGAGGATGCCGCGCGGTTCGCGGCGGCGGGGCGGTTCGAGGGCTATCTGTCGGTCGGTGGCGGCTCGGTGATGGACACCTGCAAGGCGGCGAACTTGATCGCCACCTACCCCACTGCGTTGCGCACGTACGTCAACGCCCCGGTGGGCGACGCGCGTCCGGTACCCGGGCCGATCGCACCACACATCGCGTGCCCGACGACCTCCGGCACGGGTAGTGAGGTCACCGGCTTCGCCATCTGCTCGTGGAGCGCACTGCATGCGAAGACGGCGATCGCCTCGCCGCACCTGCGTCCCACCGAAGCGCTCGTCGATCCGCGCGTCGCGATGACGCAGCCACGCGAGGTCGTCGCCGCGAGCGGCATGGACGTGCTGTGTCACGCCGTCGAGTCGTACACGGCACGGCCATTCAGCCATCGCTCGGTCGCCACTCCCGTGATCGCGCGTCCGCTCAGCCAGGGCGCGAATCCGTGGAGCGACGTCGGTTGTCGCGAGGCGCTGCGTTTGCTCGCCGCGTACTTCGTTCGCGCGGTCGTCGATGCCGACGACACCGAGGCGCGCGAGCAGATGATGTGGGCCGCGACGCTCGCCGGCATCGCTTTCGGCAACGCCGGTGTGCACGTGCCACATGCGATGGCCTACGCGATCGGCGGCGGCGTTCGCACGTTTCGTCCGGCCGGCTATCCCGATGCTCCGCTCGTTCCCCACGGCATGGCGGTGGCGCTCGCCGCGCCCGCCGTGTTCCGTCACACAGCATCGACGGCGCCGGCACGTCACCTCGAAGCGGCCGCGTTGCTCGGCGCGGATGCCCGCGATGCGACGACTGCCGAGAGTGGCGAGCTCCTCGCCGGACGCGTGATCGAGGTGATGCGCGCGATCGGGACGCCGAACGGCATCTCGGCCGTCGGCTACGAGGCCACCGACATCCCGTCCCTCGTCGATGGCGTCGTGCCGCAGCAGCGCTTGCTCGGCAACGCGCCCTGCGAGATCACGAAGTCGACGCTCGCCCACCTGTTCGAACGCGCTCAGCGCTACTGGTAACCATGCCCGCCGATCGCCCCGTGCTTGCCGCTTATCCTTACGTCACCGCGATCACCACGCGGTGGTCCGACAACGACATCTACGGGCACATCAACAACGTCGTCTACTACAGCTACTTCGACAGCGCGGCGAATCACTTCCTGATCCACGAGGGCAAGCTCGACCTCGCGCGCGCCCCGGTGATCGGCCTCGTCGTCGAATCGCACTGCGCCTACCACGCGCCGGTCGCCTATCCGACGCCGCTGCGCGCGGGTGTGCGCGTCGACAAGCTCGGCAATCGCGCCGTCACCTACGGCATCGCGATCTTCGACGCGCACGGTGACGCGGCGGTCGCTCACGGCCAGCTCGTCCACGTGTTCGTGGACCGCGAGACGCGGAAGGCCGTGGCAATTCCCGGCGAGCTTCGCGCCGCGCTCGAGCGCATCGCCGTTTAACGGGAGGACTAGAGGCCGAGCGCGCGATCGTAGATCAGCGCGATCGCGCGGCAGGCGGAGCGTGCCGACGCGCGTGATAACTGGCAACCGCCTCCACTCGCCGAGGTGTTACGATCGGCGCAATGT
>JACCYD010000836.1 GCA_013696695.1 Deltaproteobacteria bacterium
GGATCGTGCTGGGCCTGCAGCCAATCGGCGTAGACGCGATGGGCCTCGCGATCCTCGGGTGCCGACGCGAGGGCGACTTCGAGCGTGGCATCGCGCGCATGCCTTGGTGGCGCGACCGTCTCGGGCCGGTGCTTGGGTGCCGGCTTCTTCGGTGCCGGCTTCTTGGTCGCCGGCTTCGCTGTCTTCGCTCTACTCAACTCCACTCGAAGATACGCAAGCCGCCGAGCGAGCGCCACGCATGCACGCCGCTGTGACCGTCTCGCAGCATGCAGCGGCGATCGTTGCCGCACGTGAACACGCAACGCTCGCGCTCGACCGACGCCCAGCCAACCGGCCGCTTCGAGTCCGGCGCCATGGTGCGCCATCGCGATGATTCGAGCGGAGACGGGGGAATAGTGTCGAGCTTGATCACGGGTCCGGTCTCGATCATGGTGTCTCCTGACAAGTGCCGAGTGCAACGTCGACGTCGGGTGCGCCGGGAACGCGGTATGCTTCGTCGAGGGGGTCGACGAACAGCGTGTGCTCGTGGCCATCGACCGTCGTCGTGCCGACCGTCACACGTTGCCCCTGCTTGAGGGCTTCGAAGTGGCTGGCCTCGAGCGTGAAGCGGTGCTGCTGACCACCGTGGCCGTGCCAGAAGTCGAGCGTGATCGCCGCGCCGGTGCTCACGTAGGCGACTTCGACGACGCCGGTCAGCGGACCGTATGTACCGTCGAGGTAAAGGGCCTGCGCGTACGTGTCGTGCATCTTCACGACCGCCTGCGCGCACGCGTCGACAGCCGAATTGGTATCGACGGGAACGTTGGCCCCACCGCCATCGGGCGCCGGGTCGTCACCAGGGCTCGGTCCGGGGGTAGCCGTCGCATCACAGGCGACGGTGCAGGCGAGCGCACCTGCGCCGGTGAGCCAGAGGAAATCGCGGCGCCGCATCAGTACCTGAAGTCCGTCCACTCGCGGACGATCCGCTGATAGACGGAGGCCGGGTGATCGGCGGGCTTGTACGGCTCGATCAAGCCGGCCGCCTTGAAGTCGGGCCGGATCTCGCGGTTGTCGTGGTTGAAGTTGACGACCTTGCCCTGCGCGTCGACGAACTTCGAGAGCGTGAACGGATGCCACGTGAAGGTCTCGTCGTTCCCCCACAGCTCGCCGTACGCGAGGATGTTGTCGTACCAGGTCTCGAATGGCCGGCCGGCGTCGCGATGGCAGCTGTCGCACGAGTCCTGGCTGATCTCGACGGCCGCGGCGTTGTAGCCCTTCGGCACGATCTGGCCCTTGCCCGAGGAGCTCGCGGCCCACGCGGACAGCGCACCGTCCTGTTTCCAGTAGACGCCCTTCGCCGAGCGGAACGCCGTCGTGCGTAGCAGCTCGTGCGTCAGCTCGGCATCGCTGCCGGTGAGCTCGGGGAGTTGCTCGATGCCCGCGTTGCGCACGGGGAACGAACCGGGAAAGTGCGTCGCCACGACGTGGAACGGCGACAGTGAGCCGCCGCGCAGCTGGGTGATCAGCGCGTCGAGTGCGGGCGACTCGGCCCACTCGGGACGCTCGCCGCGGCGTGCCTCGATCGCCGCCGCGAAGTCCTCGGCGGTCGGGAACGGGCGCAGCGCGTCGACCTCCCAGCCGGTCGCGGTGCGCGTGCGGGTGCGGATCTCGGACGGGTGCAGCTCGCCGCCCTCGTCGAGAAAGATCATCTCGCCGAACACGGTGCCGACCGGGAACATCCACTCGATGCGATGCGTGTAGCTGTTCGGATCCCGCTGCCAGTGCACGACCGGCCGATACGCGTCGCTGCCCGGCTCGTCCGGCAACCGCCAGAAATCGACGACCTCGATGTTGTCGCCGGGGCCGATTGGCTTGCCGAACGGGAAGTGAAAGATGCCGAGCTCGGAGAAGATCTGCTGGTGCCCGCCCGGAACGGCGAGGTTGATCAGCCCCGGATCGATCGTGTTCGGCCGGAAGCCGATCGGCGTCACCACGTTGTCGCCGAACGAGTCCTGATAGCCCGGCGTCAGCGACTGCTTGTCGTACCAGAGCGTACGCGGTGACTCGACGATCGAGCGGATGGCTCCCTGCGCGATACACGGCACGCGCGCCGCGATCGCCGCGAGCCGATCCGCCGGCATCAGATCGAGCGGGCGGCCGACGAGCGCGAGCGCGACCGGCGTCGCGCAGGCATCGACGTCGGGTGGTGGATCGACGACAGCTGCGTCGGGGCCCGGTTCATCGCCGGGGCCGGTCGGTGCTTGCGTGCTGCAAGCGAACAACGCGAACGATACGATCGCGACTCTCACGCGGCCACGATGCATCACTGTCGAGAGAGCGCGCGCGGTTGATCGACAACAGCCGATGACACTGTTGAGAGCAAGTCAACGCGGGCTTCGCTTGGTGT
>JACCYD010000855.1 GCA_013696695.1 Deltaproteobacteria bacterium
CTCGATGCGCAGCGCGGTCTTGCCGGCGAGCAGCGTGGAGCCCGCGGGCACGGTGACCTCGGTGATCTGCGAGCCCTCGTACCAGGTGCCGTTCGTCGACTCGAGATCGCGCACGACGAACCGCGACTCGACGGCCGCGAGCGCCAGGTGGCGCGCCGACACGCGATCGTCGGACAGCACCAGATCGCACTTGGGGTCGGTGCCGATCACGATCTCTCGATCGGTGAGCCGGCAGGCGCGCCCGCGATCCGGCCCGTCGATGACGACCAGCTGGCAGTGCAACCGGCCGCTGCCTCCGTCGAGGATGTCGCTGTAGACTGTGGCTGGTCTCGTCACGTGAGCGCTTCATGAAACGTACCGCGATCGGCCCGTATCAGGTGGTGCGCTTGCTCGGTCGCGGTGGGATGGCCGAGGTCCACCTCGCGATCGGCCACGGCGCGAGCGGGTTCGAGCGCCGCGTCGCGATCAAGACGGTCGCCCCCGAACTGTCCGACGAGCCCGACCTCGAGCGCGCGTTGATCCGCGAAGCGGTGATCGGCGGTGCGCTGCATCACAAGAACCTCATGGCGGTGCTCGGGCTCGGCGTCGCCGACGGTGCGTATTACGTCGTGCTCGAATACGTCGATGGCGGCGATCTCGCGCGGTACCTCGCGGCGGGGCCGGTCCCCGAAGCCCTCGCGCTCTACATCGTCCACGAGGTCGCACTCGGGCTCGCACATCTCCACGCCGCAGGCGATGGCCGCGGGCTGCCGTTGACGATCGTCCATCGCGACGTCGGGCCAGCAAACGTGCTGGTGTCGATGACGGGCGACGTCAAGCTCGCCGACTTCGGCATCGCGAAGGCGACCGCGCTCGCCGATCGCACGGCGGCCGGCACGCGCAAGGGGCGCTACTCGTACATGGCGCCGGAGCAGCTCGCCGGTGAGCCGGTGAGTCAGCGCTCCGATCAGTTCGGTCTCGGCGTGATGCTGGTCGAGCTGATCACGGGCAAGCGGCCGTTCGCGGGCGAGACGCCGTGGGCGGTGCTCGACGAGATCCGCGCTGGCGCACCGCGACTCGATGGCCTGGCCGCAGATGTCCACGCGATCGCATCGCGCGCGCTCGCGATCGATCCGCGCGATCGCTACCCGACGATCGACGCGGTTCGCGCCGAGGTCGCACAGGTAGCACGAGGGCGCGAGCCGGCCGGCGCGGTCGAGCTGGCGACCTGGCTCTTGACACGTGTCACCGCGTGATACAGAGTGTGTCACATAGTGACACGAAAGCGAACGTCTGCCACCGACGAGGAATCCGGCGATGACGTCGAGCGCAAGGAACGCGTGATACATACGCGGGTTCCCGAGTCGCTCGAGAACCAGCTCCGCGAGCGGGCCGAGGACCTCGGGATCAGCGTCTCGAACCTGGTCCGCAACGTCCTCAATCACACGTTCGGGCTGGTGGGCGGCGTGGTGGCGGATAGTCAGGCGGTCGCGCGTTCGATCCGCACGCCACGTCCGGTGCCGCCTGCACCTGTCCCGATGCCACCCGTGCCTCCATCCCTCGATGACGTGCTCGGCTGGCAACCGCTCGTGCTCGGTAAGAACGCGGTGTGTGCCCGATGCAATGCGCTGCTACCGCGCGGCAGCGATGCCGCCACGGGTGTCGTCGAGACCGGCGATACCCGCTTCGTGATCTGTCAGCCGTGCGTGCAGCAACTGCGCGCGTAGGAGCCCCATGTCGATCGATCCCGATGCCACTCTCGCGTCCGAGCTGCGCACCACGCTCGGCCACATTCGCGACACCGTCGTGCAGACCGCCCAGCTGGTCGGTCGCGTCGGCGCCCGCCTCGATGCGTTCTCGCTCGAGCTCGCGCGCGATGTCGGCGCGGTGTCGCGCGATGCCCGCGCGTTCACCGGTACCGCGCGCGATCAAGCCACCACGATCAAGCGAGCGACACCACGCGCGGTCAAGCTCGCGAAGACCGGCGCCGCAATCCTCGCAAAGCAGCGCTGGTTGCGGCTGCATGCGGTCGCACGCGGCCACGAGGGCTTGCAACCCGACGATCACCGCGAGCTCGCGAAGCGCGTCACCGCAGCGGCCGCCGAGCTGCGTGGTGGCATTGCCAAGCTGGGGCAGCTCGCGTCATGCCGGCCAGATCTCGTCGGGCCGGTGTGGGCCACCGAGCTCGCCGCGCTGCAAGACGAGGTGCCGCCCGTCGACACCGCGTTGATCAAAGCTCGCATCGAGAGCGAGCTCGGCCGTCCGCTCGCCGACTTGTTCGCGTCGTTCGACGACGAGCCGCTCGCGGCGGCCTCGCTGGCGCAGGTGCACGCCGCGACCCTGCACGACGGCACGCGCGTCGTTGTCAAGGTCCAGGTGCCCGGCATCGAGGACATCATCGAGGCCGACATCGCCGCGCTGCGCTTGATCGCGAATGCGATCGGCGACGTGCCCGGCATCGATCTCCAGACACTGGTCGCCGAGCTGTCGCGCGCACTCGCGGTCGAGCTCGATTACATCGCCGAGGCCGCCGCCCTGCGCGCGTTCGTGTCACCGACTGCTCTCGCACCGGCGCCAATCGCGAGCGCTTCGTCGAAGCGCGTGCTGACGATGACGCGCATCGATGGCGAACGCCTGACCGGATGGCTCGATCGCGCGGAGCCCGAGATGCGCGATCGCCTGCTCGGTCAGCTCGTCGGCGAGGTCGCGGAGCAGATCCTCGTGCGCGGTCACGTCCACGCCGATCCACATCCCGGCAACTTCCTGGTCACCTCGCGATCCGGAGAGCCGCAGCTCGCGGTCCTCGATTTCGGCTGCACGCTCTCCCTCGACAAGACCGAACGCGCGGCGTACGCGCGCCTGGTGCTCGCGATCGCCGGAGGCAACCACGCAGGTGCCGCCGCCGAGCTCACCGCGCTCGGCTTCATCGCCGACGATCCGGATCAGCTGGTCGAGCTGACGAAGTCGCTGATCGGCGCGATGCGACCCGGCGCCGCGGTCAGCGACATCGACTGGGAGCACGCGGTCGCGGATCAGCTCGCGAAGGCGAAGCAGCTCGGGGGCCTCACGATCCCGCGCTCGTTCGTGTTACTCGGTCGTGTGCTCGCCACGCTTGCCGGCCTGCTCGCGAAGTACAAGCCGCGCATCCAGCTCCATGCGTTGATCGCTGGTCACCTCGCGCGCGCGATCGCATGACGCGGGCCGATGCAATGCCGGCGGCCGACGCCTACGCGGCGACGCGGCCTGCCAGTCATCTCGCGATCGAGCGCACGTCGCACTACCTGACGATGCGAGATGGCGTACGCATCGCGATCGACGTCAGTCGCCCCGTCGACGCGCCGGGCAGGTTGCCCACGCTGGTTCGCCAGACCCGCTACTTCCGCGCGCTCGAGCCGACGCGTCTCGGGCGCTGGCTCGGCGATTCGCGGGTCGATCCGGTCAACGGCCGGATGCGCGCGTTCTTCGTGTCGCGCGGCTATGCGTGGATCGATGTCGACGTCCGTGGGTCCGGCGCCTCGACCGGCGTCTGGCATTCGCCGTGGTCACCGCTCGAAGTCGAAGACGGCCGCGAGATCCTAGACTGGATCGTCGCGCAGCCATGGTCGAACGGGCGCGTCGGTGCCACCGGCAATTCGTACGACGGCACGGCCGCAGAGCTGATGGCCACGCTCGGACATCCCGCGCTGGTCGCGTGTGCACCGCGCTGCAGCCTGTACGACGTCTACACCGACGTCGCCTATCCCGGTGGCGTCCGCCAGGAGTGGTTCACCGCCGCGTGGACGCGCGCGAATCAAGCGCTCGACGCCAATCACCCCGAGACGATGGTCGCCGAAGCGATGGCGCAGGCGCGCCCGTGGTTCGAGCGCGGCATTCCGCGGCGCGTGCTCGAGCGTGCGCTTCGACTGGTGTTCCGTCGCGTCCGTCCCGTCGAGGGCGATCACGCCGCCGTCGCTGCCGCGCTCGCGGAACGCGCATCGAATCTCGACGTCGCCGCCGCGGCGCGCGGGGTCGAATATCGCGACGATCCGCAGCCCAGCTTGCTCGGGCCGCAGACCGCCGATGCGTTCAGCCCGTCGAGCTATCTCGATCGCGCCCGCGCCGCACGGGTGCCGATGCTGAGCCTGTCGGGCTGGTTCGATGCCGCGTATCCGCACGCGGCGATCAAACGGCACCTCTCGCTCGGCGATGCGCGTAACAAGCTCGTACTTGGCCCGTGGAACCACGGCGTGTCGATGAACGTCAGTCCGCATGCCGCGCAGCGCAAGGCGACGTTCGATCTCGATGCCGAGTTGCTCCGGTTCTTCGATCACCATCTGTTCGAGCGAGAGTCCGGCATCACGTCGGAGGCTGCGGTTCGCTACTACGTGATGGGCGCCGAGACCTGGCGGTCGGCTCCGAGTTGGCCGCCACCCGACGCGACGCCACGCGCGCTCTATCTCGACGCGAGACGCACGTTGTCGTGGACGCCGCCGGCCGAAGCGGCGGAGCGCGATCTGCTCGTGCACGATCCAGCGACCGGAAGTGGGCGGCGCTCGCGCTGGCGCACGCTGGTGAGCCCGTTCGTCGTCGCTGATTATCCCGATCGCAGCACGCGCCGTTTGATGACGTATACGACCGCGCCGCTCGAGGAGGATCTCGAGATCGCGGGTCATCCGATCGTCGAGCTTCACGTCACCACCGATGCGCCCGACGGCGCGGTGTTCGCCTATCTCGAGGAGCAAACCGCGGATGCCGTGCACTACGTCACCGAGGGTGCGCTGCGGTTGATCCACCGCGAGGTCGATGGTGCGAACGCGATGTTCCAGAGCCCGGCGCCGTATCGTTCGTACCTCCGTCGCGACGCGCGGCCGATGCCGGTGGGCGCCGTCACGCGGATCGTGTTCGACTTGCTACCGGTCGCGTATCGCTTTGCCCGCGGTAGCCGGATCCGCGTCGCGTTCGCGACCGCCGATGCCGATCACTTCGCGGCAGTTCCCGAGGCTGCGAAGACGATCGCGATCGAGAGATCGCCCTCGCACCCGTCGCTGATCCAGTTGCCGGTCCGTCGGTAAAGGCTGAGCGATCAGCTACGCCGGCGCCGGCGCCGGAGCGCGCCGAGCACCGCGAAGCCGAGTAGCACCGACGAGGATCCCGCCCCATCTCCGGTGCTGCAGCAGCCGCCTTCATCTTCGCCGAGGCCTAGCCCGGCGACCCCGATCGTCACCTCGGTGGCGGTCTCGCCGACCAGCACGATCTCGATCTGCGAGCTCGCGGCGCCGGCGACGCTCGGCACGTAGCGCACGGCGAACGTCGCCGTTGCGCCCGGTGCGATCGGCGCCGGCGAGGGCGCCGGATCGAGGACGAACTGGGCATCCGCGACCGTCGCGTTGCCGATCGAGATCGGCGCGTTGGTGGTGTTCGTCACCCGCACGCTGTGTGCGGCGCTCGCTTCGCCGAGACGCACCGTGCCGAGATCGATCGTGGTGACATCCGCGGTCAACGCG
>JACCYD010000857.1 GCA_013696695.1 Deltaproteobacteria bacterium
AGCGTGCCCTTGTCGTCGTCGATCTTGTCGGTGATCGAGGTGGTGTTCTCGATCACGCCGTCGAGCTTGTCGAGCTTGCCGCGCAGTGACTTGCCGGTGTCCTCGAGCTCGCGCTTCGCGGTGGCCACCAGGTCCTTCGCATCGGCGGTGGCCTCGTCGAGGTTCTTGAGGATCTTCGCGACCTGCGGATCGGCGTTCTTGGTGATGTTGCGGAGGTCGTTCGCGATGATCTCGATCTTGGCCATCGAGCGATCCGCGCGCTGGATGATGCGCGCGACGGTGTCGGCCTCCTTCTGCACCAGGCCATCGACGCGGGTGGCGACCGACGCCAGCGGGCCGTTGACGATCCGCCGCACGTCTTCCGAGAGGTCGCGGACGCTCTCGAGCACGCGATCGACGTTCGGCACGGTCTGCTCGATCCGGCGCAGCAGCTGATCCGGCGTGGTGGCTTCGATGACGTTCGGCACCAGCTTGCAGGGCTCGGCCTTCTTCTCGTCGTCGTCGTTGTAGGTGGCGCAGGTGGGGCCGAGCTGAGGGAACACCTTCGTGGTGCCATCCGGCATCTGCTTCTTGGCTTCGCCGGGATCGATCTCGAGGAAGTTGTCGCCGAGCAGCGACGACGCCTTCTTGACGACCACGCCGCTCTGGTACACGTCGATCTTGCCGCGGATGCGGAACGTGATCTTCGCGTAGCGACCGTCGACCTCGAGGTTGGTGACGTCGCCTTGCGGCAAGCCGGCGACGACGACCTTGCTGCCCTTCGGCAAACCGGAGGCATCGCGGAACCGGGCGATCAGCTCGTAGCTATCGGCGCCCGCGGCGTTCTGGCCGAGGTTCTTCCACACCAGGTACCCGCCGAGCGCGACCAGCAAGAACAGGATCGCGACGCGGACACCCGCGGAGATTCCTTTCACGTGGTCACCCGATTCTCGGCATTCTTGGCCCGCCCGGCATTTTTAGCTCGCTCGTTATACCAAAGGGACCTCATTACATCTGCTTCCCGGTCCCGAGGATCGACAGCAGGATGTCGGTCAGGAAGTAGTCGAGGACGAGCACCGAGACCGACGAGGTGACCACGGCGCGGGTGGTGCCCATGCCGACGCCACGGCCGCCACCCTTCGCGTTGAAGCCCTGGTAGCAGCCGATCAACACGACCAAAAAGCCGAAGAACACGCTCTTGATCAGGCCTTGCAGGACGTCCTGGAGCAGCACGACATCTCGGAAGTTCGCGACCCATTGCCCTTCGTCGACGTGGAGCAGCAAGATCGCGACGATGTAGGCGCCACCCATGCCGACGACAAACGCCAGCAGCGACAGGATCGGCGTGACGATCATCGACATGAACAGCCGCGGCGTGACGAGGTACTGCACCGGGTTGACGGCCATCGACTCGAGCGCGTCGATCTGCTCGGAGATCCGCATCGTGCCGAGCTCGGTCGCGATGCCGGCTCCGGCGCGGCCGGCGAGCATCAGCGCGGTCATCACCGGCGCGAGCTCGATGGAGAGTGCCTTACCCGTCGTTGCACCGGCGAACGACTCGAGCCCGAACTGACGAAACGCGGCGACCGATTGCAGCGAGAGCACCGCGCCGGTGAAGAACGCGACCAGCAGCACGATCGGGAGACTGTGGAACCCGATGTAGACGCCAGCGTCGAGGAAGTTCTGGAGGCGGAACGGACGACGGGGCAGCCACGCGATCGCGCGCATCATCAGGATCAGGTGACCACCGACGGTGTCGAGGAACCGACCGATCGGTGAGCCCGCATCCTTGACACCGGTCCACACCGCCTTGCCGACCGTCATGTCCGCGGCGGGCTTGCCCTCGCGCTTTTCCGGCAACTGCCGCAGCGAGACGTCTCCCATCGGATCGGGAACCGGTGCGGGCTTCGGGGGAGCCTGCACGTTGGTCGGTTCGCCGTCGGCGTTATCGTCCGGGGGAGTCACGGAGGATCTCCGACGTAGGTGCGCGGCACGCGCTTGCTCATCCCGCACGTTACCTCGTACTCGGTCAGACCGGTCCACGCGCCGTACTCTGCGGTGGTGATCGAGGCGCCCCCGCTGGCGCGGCCGAGGAGCACCGCGGCGTCGCCGATCGCGATGTCAGGCGAGTCGGTGATGTCGGCGATCGCGATGTCCATGCTGATCACGCCGACCAGCTTCACACGCACGCCGCGAATGGCGGCTTCTGCGTGACCGCTCGCCCGGCGTGGCAGCCCATCGGCATACCCGAGCGGAAGCACGGCGACGCGGGTAGGGCGGGTGGCGCGCCAGGTGGCCCCGTAGCCGACGGACTCGCCGACGGCGATCGTGCGGATCTGCGCGACCTCGGTGACCAGGCGCATCGCCTGCGTATGCGCGGTGCCGGCGGGCCAGCGACCGTTGCCGTACAGCGCGATGCCCGCACGAACGAGATCGAAGCGCGCCTCGGGGAACATCAACGCGCCCGAGGAATTGGCGACGTGGCGAATTTCGACCGCGGCCCCGGCGGCGGTGACCGCGCGGTCGGCATCCGCAAAGCGCCGCAGCTGGGCGCGGGTCATCGAGTCGGGATCTGCCGGGTCGTCGGAATCGGCACACGCGAAGTGGGTCATCAAGCCGACGACCCGGATACCAGAGCGGGCGGCGGCGCGGGCGACCTCGGGAGCCTCCTCGACGGAGACGCCCAAACGACCCATGCCGGTATCGACCTTGAGGTGCGCGTCGACCGACTGGCCGCGCCGTTTCACCGCCGAAGTCAGTGCCGCGAGGTCATCCCCGCTCGCGATCACGGGCGTCAGCTTCGCGCTGATGATCTCGTCCTCGCCGCCGTGCTGGCTGGGACCCATCACGAGCACGGGCGCGGTGACCCCGGCATCGCGGAGCGCGACGCCTTCTTCGACCAGGCTGACCGCGAAGCCGGCCGCCGCCTTCGCGCGGGTCAAGGCTTGCGCGACCGCGACGGCGCCATGGCCATAGGCGTCGGCCTTGACGACCGCGTACACCGGCGTGCGTGCGAGGTGGTTCACCGCACGCGCGTTATCGACGATCGCCGCGAGGTCGATTTCGACCCGCGTACGCCGGATCATCGTCGACGCGTGCAGCATTCCCTTGGAGCGATCAGAGCCGCCGGCTCGACGACTGTCAAGGCAACCACGTGTATCGCGATCGCCACAGACTACATCGACGCCGAAAAAGCCAAACGCCACTCTTGCGAGTGGCGTTGGTTTCCTCGTCGGGCTTGGAGCCCGCTCGAGTTACGCGGCCTTCTTCTTCTCAGCCTTTTCGATCAATGCCGGGGTCACCACCAGCGAGCGACCACGCGGGATGATCAGGCCATCACGCGCCAGCTGGTTGAACGCACGCGAGATCGTCTCGCGGCAGCTACCGATCATGTTCGCGAGCTCCTGCTGGGTCGGGCGACGGCGAACCACGAGGCCATCGGGGCTCGAGGCGCCTTCCTCGCGAGCGAGGCCGACCAGCCGGTGGATCAGACGCTCGTTGACGTCGCACAACGCGAGCTGCGCGATGGTCTCGTCGGCGCGGCGGAGCCGGCGCGCCATCTCTCCGAGCAGGTTGAACGCCGTGCGACCGTGGGTCTGCATGTGGCGGAGGAGATCTTCGCGCGATAGCACCAGCAAGATCGTTGGCTCGATGGCCAGGCAGTGCGCAGAGCGCGGCGCCTGGTCGAACAGCGACATCTCGCCGAAGGAATCACCTGCGCGGAGGATCGAGAGCGTTACCTCACGACCACTCTCTCCGAAGATCACGACCTTGACGCGGCCGGACATGATCACGAACATCGCGTCGCCGGGCTCGTCCTGGGCGACGACGGCGGCACCTACCGAGACTTTCCGGACCACGACGCGAGCAGTCAGATCCTCGATCGCGCTGATGGGCAACGCAGCAAACAGCGGAGCTCGCGCGATGGTCGCGCGGATTCGAGCCGGGTCCTCACCGGCGTTACGTGGGTCCGGGCTACGGACGGGCATCATGGGCGACGGGGCGGTGACAGGACGGGCGATTCCTAGAGTCATAAATGCGCAGGCTCCTCGGGTGACGACCCGACACCAGTCACTGCCAGCGCCGTGCCCGTGACCGGGATCGCGGTCGAACCATGTCCTTTGGGCCGGTTGCCGCAGTGCACCACCCCAAAACCGTGACGAAACCTTCACAACTTCATTGGCGACCACGCCATGGATGTCGTGGTCGTCACACGCCTGTCCAAAATTTTCACTGGGGACTTGCGGTGCCTGGGGGATTCGGCTCCCACCATCGCAGTGGTAGCTTCCGCTCCGATGTCGACGAGTATCGACGTGGTCATCAACGGACAGCCGAGCACGATCGTCCACGGGACAACGATTTCCGTACTTCTCGATCAACTCGGTCTCGGCGAACGCCGGGTCGCCGTCGAACGCAATCGCGAGATCGTGCCGCGCGCGCAACACGCGTCCACGATTCTCGCAGCCGGTGACCAGCTCGAGCTCGTCACCTTCGTCGGAGGAGGTTTGTAATGGATACCTGGACCCTTGCCGGAAAAACCCTGTCGTCACGGATCATCGTCGGCACCGGCAAGTACGCGTCGCTCGATCAGACGCGTGCTGCGCTCGCCGCATCGGGCGCCGAGATCGTGACCGTCGCACTTCGGCGCGTCGACCTGTCCTCGAAAGAGCCGACGGTGCTCGATGCGATCGATCGCAAGAAGTACATCCTGCTGCCCAACACGGCCGGCTGCTACACCGCGGACGAAGCGATCCGCACGCTGCACCTCGCGCGCGAGCTCGGCATGGACGAGCTGGTGAAGCTCGAGGTGATCGGCGATCCGAAGACGCTGTTCCCCGACAACACCGCGACGGTCGAAGCCGCGCGGCGCCTGGTCAAGGACGGCTTCAAGGTGCTGCCGTACTGCTCCGACGATCTGATCACGTGCAAGCGCCTCGAAGAGGCGGGCTGCCTCGCGGTGATGCCGCTCGCCGCACCGATCGGGTCGGGTCTCGGCATTCGCAACCCGCACAACATCCGCCTCATCATCGAGAACATCGGCATTCCGGTGATCGTGGATGCGGGCGTCGGTACGGCGTCCGATGCGGCGATCGCGATGGAGCTCGGCTGCACCGCGGTGTTGATGAACACCGGCATCGCCGGCGCCAAGGATCCGGTGCTGATGGCCGAGGCCATGCGGCTCGCCGTCGACGGTGGTCGTAAGGCATTCCGTGCGGGTCGCATGCCGCGCCGCGATTACGCGAACGCGTCGTCGCCGACCAGCGGCCTGATCGAGTGACCGGCGCCGTCGCGGCCCCTCGGGTCGTCGTCATCACCGACGCCGCGCTGTGTCCGATCCCGGAGATGCTGGCGCGCGCGTCCGCGATCGCCGCACCAACCATCCGCTTCCAGATCCGCGAGAAGGCGCTCGATGGCGGTCCGTTGCTCGCCTTCGCGCGCGACTTGATCGCCCGCGTGCGGCCCGCCGGTGCCGAGGTCTGGCTCAACGACCGCGCCGACGTCGCGCTCGCCGCCGGCGCCGACGGCCTCCAGCTTCCAGAGGCCGGTCTCTCGCTCGCCGACGCGCGTGCGATCGCGCGCGGGATCGCGCTTGGCTGTTCTCGTCATTCTCCCGAAGCGGCGAGCGACGCGGCACGTGCCGGTGCCGACGTCGTCCAGCTCGGCCCGATCTGGGCAACTCCCTCGAAGCTCGGCCTCCTCGAGCCGCTCGGGCCCGAGGCTCTGGGACGTTTTCGTGGGCGGTCGGCGCTCGTCGCCGTCGGCGGGATCGATTCGCCGGAGCGCGCCCGCGAAGCCGCCGCAGCTGGCGCCGATGCCGTCGCCGTGATTCGCGCAGCGTGGATCTCCGACGATCCTGCACGCATGATCGCGGCGCTGGTCTCCGCCGTCGAACAGCGCTGAACCGGGCTCGTGACGTGCATGACTCTCCCGCGGGAGAACTCTATGACCTTGCTTTTCATCGAACGGATCAAGCGCCGATCTTCGAAGCAAGCCGAAGATAGTGCGGCCCCGCCCCAGTGCGTGCGGTGTGGCCGCAAGTTCGTCGCGAGTGGCCTCGACGATCACTCGCGATGCTGGTGGTGTGTCCGCTCGATGGAGGCCGAGGAGCCAGAATCTCCGATGGCGCGCGGCTCGCTGGTCTCGTTCTCGATCGAATGACGCGGCGGGAACGACGACAGAGGCGTTGCCGAATGTGATCGGCCTTCGCTAACAACTGGGCAGCTTTGCGACCCAACGAGCCCGGCGTAGGGGTTGCGAAAACTGCCTGGCTCGGGTACTTAGCCCTCACCACGCCGCTGTAGCTCAGTGGTAGAGCAACGGTTTCGTAAACCGTAGGTCCCCGGATCATACCCGGGCAGCGGCTCCAGTCCCGACGCCTCGCTCTGCGCCTCAGTCGCAGATGCGGAGCTTGCGGCAGTCCAAGAGGTGACGCGACAGGGGCTCAACTCGGCCCAAAGCGGTCGATTCAGTCTCTATCGTGGGCTTCTCGCAAGACCTGTTCAGATGGCAACGGCTGGTCGTGCCGTTCGTCATAGTGCTGCTGGTGGCGATGGTGCTGGTGACTCTCGGGTTGATCCGCGAGCTGCGGTCCGACAGCCAGGCCGTCAGCTACGAGCACGCGGAGCGCGTGATGGATGCCGACGGTGTCGAGATCGCGGCCAACGCGCGATCGGCGAGCATGCGTGGCTACCTGCTGTCGGGAGACGCGCTATTTCTCGAGCATCGCAGCGCGGCGCGTCGCGAGCTCCAGCATCGGATGGCGGCGCTCGGTGCACGCGGCCTCGCGCGCGCCACGCAAACCGAGATCGAGGACCTGTTGCACCGTCTCGATGTCGCGGGCGATCGCTCGGTCGCGGCGTTCATCGCTGACCCGCAACAGGCGCGATCGATCTGGGAGACCGAAGCGCGCCCGGTCCAGGAGCAACTCGTCGCCAGGATCAAAGAGGTGGTCGCGGTCGAACGCGCAGCCTTCACGAGCGCGCGCGATCGCGCTGCGAGTGCGCAAAGCAGCTCGGCGCGCCTGCTCACCGTGGTGCTCGGCGGCGTCAGCGTCATCCTGCTGGTGTTGCTCTACGGCTTCGTGCGGGCGTCGCGCGCCCTGGTGGCGCGGCAGCGCGCCGAGCAGGAGCAGACGACGTTCCGCGTGCTCGAGCAGATGCCGGTCGGTATCTTCGTGCTCAGCCCGCAGGGCGTTCCGCAGTACGCGAACCGCCACGCCAAGCGACTGCTCGGTCGCGACATCGTGAACACGTCACCCACGCGGCTCGGCGAGGTCTACCAGGCGTTCGAGGCGGGTACGGATCGCATCTATCCAGCGGAGCGGATGCCGCTCGTGCGTGCGCTGGCCGGCGAAGTCTCCGAGTGCACCGACATGGAGATCCATCGCGGTGACGAGGTGGTGCCGCTGCACGTGGTCGCTGCGCCGGTGCACGATTCGGCCGGCGCGCTGCTATATGCGGTCGCCAGCTTCCAGGACGTTCGCGAGCTCCAGCGGGTGGCGATGCGCGACGCACTCACCGGCCTCGCGAATCGCGCGGCGATCACGCAGATTCACACGCGCGAGCGCATGGTGTCGGCGCGCGCGAAGCGACCGTTCTCGGTGGCGCTGATCGATCTCGATCGGTTCAAGTCGGTCAACGACACGCACGGTCACGCGAGCGGTGACGAGGTGCTGAAGCGTACGGCGGCGGCGATCGTCGCGGGCCTGCGTCGATCGGATGCGGTCGGTCGTTGGGGCGGCGAGGAGCTCGTCGTGTTGATGCCGAACACGGACGCCGCCGGCGCGACCCGCGCGATCGAGAAGGTCCTCGCCGATGTCCGCGCGCTCGGCTTCGTGGGCAAAGCGGGCACGGCGTTCTCGGTGACGTTCTCGGCAGGTGTGGTGCTGGTGCGTGCCGATCTGCTGCTCTACGAGGCGAAGGGCGCCGGGAGGAATCGCGTCAACGCCGCGGTCTCGCTGACCGCCGCCTGATTCAGTCGCAGATGCGGAGCTTGCACTTGTTGCTGCGGCACTCCGAGTCGGAGATGCAGCGATCGCCACGGGAGCGCTCGTTGGCCTCGCAGCGTTTGTGCCTGCAATTGTTCGAGCGGCAGTCGCTGTCGATCTTGCAGGCTTCACCATTCGCGTTGCCGCGGCCCGGCAACAGGTCGAGGTAGGGCGCGAGAAAGTAGAGAGCTGCGCCGATCGCGCCGAGTACGAGGATGGCGGCGATCCAGCCCAGCGCGCCGATCTTGGCCGACTTGGAGGCACGTGCCTGCGGCTTCGCGGTGGTCGGGAAGGTGCCGTCATCGAGTGTCGGGTCCGGTGGTGCGTTGGCTGCTCGGGCGAGGGCGGCGCGGACCTCGCCGTCGATCGCGGTCCAGTGATCGTCGCTCGGGTGGGAGGGATTGCTCTGCAGATGATCGGTCGAGGCGTTGGCGGTGGCATCCCAGCGCGCCGTCGCGATCACGGTGGGGCGCTCCTGGTG
>JACCYD010000871.1 GCA_013696695.1 Deltaproteobacteria bacterium
CGATGAACAACGCGCCCGCGATCGGCAAGCCGAGCTTGTCGTATGGATACTTTGGGTGGCGGAAGCCGAGCGACTGCAGCCAGCTCGCCGCGCCGTGACCGAGGTGCAGCGACAGCACGATCATGCCGGCGAGGTAGATCGCGTAGACCCACCCCTGCTTGAAGCCGGCGACGAACATGCCGTAGGCGTCGAACCGACCCTCGGCGTCGACCGCGTGAAACGGTTGCACCTGCTTCACGGTGAAATGCAGGATGTGGAACGCGAGGAACGCGAACAGTGCGAGCCCGGTCCACGCCATCGCGCGACCCGCGACCGACGACGTCACCGGCTTGTACATGACGTAGCCGACCGGCCGCGCGGCGCGATTCTTCGACACCAGCCCGATCGCGACGATCATGTGAACAATTAGCAACCCGAGCAGGCCGGCCCGCACGGGCCACTTGACCTCCCACAAGGTCTGCAAAAAATGCGCGTAGCGGTTGTAGAGGTCGCGGCCTCCGAACATCTGGAGGTGCCCGATCATGTGGACGACCGCGAACAACAGCAGCAGCAGGCCGGTCACGGCCATCACGTGCTTCGCCCCGATCGACGATCTCAGGTAGCGGCCGAACCAGCTCACCAGGCTTGGATGCAACCACGAACCAGATCGCGCCACAACACTACGGACCGGTGACGCACTCGAATAGCGAGAGCACTTCAGGCGCAGACATCACGCGATCGTGGAACGTGACCTCGTCGATCAGGCCGGCGAAGAAGTTGACGCCTTGGTCGATGCGGCACGGGTTGTTGCCGATCCCGATCCACGGGATCTCGGTGTGCGAGAAGCCTGCACCGGGAAACATGCCGGAGTCGATGAACGCGCCGTCGACGTAGAACGCCATCGTCGAGCCGGCCAGGTCGCGCGTGAACACGACGTGGTGCCAGGCATCGTCGTTGATCACCGTGGTCGAGTGAACGACGGTCCCCGCGCCGGCGACGTGACCGCCATCGATCAAGACAGTGCCGAAATCGCCGGTGGCCGTCGCGCCGCACACCTCGGCATCGACCAGGCTCTTGCCGTCGAACCACAGGTCGGTCGACGTGCCGGTGCCGACGTCGGTCGTGCGCACCCAGAACGACAGCGTGTAGTCGTCGATCGCGACCGGTGGCAGCTGGACGACGTCGTCGACGCCATCGAGCAGGAGCGCGCGATCGATCAACCCCGGCGCGTAGCCGACACCTCCGAGCTCGACGCCCTCACCGCCGAGCCCGGTGTTGGTGGCGTCGCCGTCGAGGGGAAACCGTGCGATCAGCCCCGGCACTTGCTCCGCGCACTGCCCGGTGACACTCGCGTCGCCCGCGGCATCCGTGGGTGTGAGGGTGGGGTCGAAGCCAAGTCGGCCGCACCCGAACAGCACGAAGACCGCCCAGCGCATCCGGGAAGTGTAATCGCTCGCTTCACCGCGCTGGCTAGCGGGCTGACCACCCGTCGCCTGCGCGGCGACAACTCGCGTGACCTGGGATTCGATCCCCAAAGGGTGGGGGAATGCCCTCCGAGGCGAAATGGCGCGATGCGCAACGAGTCGAGCACCGTCGATCGTTGTTCGCGCACCCGCGGATCTGCGGCGTGCATCGCGATGCACGACTCGCGCATCGCGATCGGACCGATTGTTCGGCGCAACCCTTGCTGAGGTCCGAGTCGTGATGACGCCCCGCCACTCCGTCGACGCTTCCAGCGCTTCGACCTCTCGTTTCGCTTCTACCTGGTTGCACACGGCAGTCGCATTGACGCTAGTCGGATGCGGGGTCGAAGTAGAGACAAGTACGATCGAGTCAGAGGTGTCGGTGTCGACCTACACGACCTCGGGATGCTCGACGTCGGTGGTGGTCGGGCTCTCGAAGCAGATCGCGCAAGAGGTCGGCTGCATGAGTCCCGGCGCGCTCGTCGCGTTTCAGCCGGGCGGCAACCTGACGTTCTCGAGCAACGCGGTGCTGCCGTATCTCCACTCGACGGCGCGCACCGATCTGCTCTCGGTCGCGTCGACGCGCTCGGTGCAGGTCAACAGCGGCTTCCGCACCGTCGCGCAGCAATATCTTTTGTACCGCTGGTACCAGCTCGGTCGCTGCGGCATCAGCGCGGCCGCCACGCCGGGTCGCTCGAACCATCAGAGCGGTCGCGCGGTCGATCTCGCGAACTACTCGTCGCTGATCTCGGCGATGTCGAGCAAGGGCTGGACGCACCCGATCCCGGGCGACCCGGTTCACTTCGAGCACCCGTCCTCGCCCGACATTCGAGGCAAGGACGTGCAGGCGTTCCAGCGGCTGTGGAACCGCAACAACCCCGCCGACAAGATCTCCGAGGACGGCGCGTACGGTCCGCAGACCGAGGCGCGGCTCAAGCAAGCGCCGGCGACCGGCTTCGCGGTCGGCGCGTCGTGTGGCGCGGCGACGGCGGCACCGGTGGACGTCGTGATGATCGACGGCCCCGACAAGCTCGCGCCGGGTGCGCGTGGTCGCTACTCGATCACGCTATCGAACACGATGGGCACCGACTGGCCGGGCACGGCGAAGCTCGTGGTGGTCGACGGCAGCGAGCTTCACGACGACACGCTGTGGACGTCGCCGACCGAGGTCGGCACGCTCGACAGCCTCGGCGGCGGCGCGATCGGCGCAGGCGCGCAAGGCGTGATCGAGATTCCGGTGCTCGCCCCGATGGTGAGCGAGGTGACGGCGTACTCCGCGGAGATCGCGCTCGTCGATAACGGCACGACGCTCGGCACCATCCAGCTCGCGCTCAGCGTGACGCCGAATGGCGACGAGGACTCGAGTGGTGATGCCGGTGACGAGGACGGCGAGCACGAGCACGACGAAGGCGAGTTCGAGGCCGGCACCGTCAGCGGTGGCTGTAGCACTGGTGGGTCCATCGGCTGGCTCGCGCTCGTGCTGCCCGCGCTGCTGCTCTCGCGCCGGCGCCGCTGATCACACACGCGGCGGCGGGTACGCTACGATTCGATCGCATGCCGGTGTTTCGGCTCGACGATCGGCTCGTGTTTCCGCCGGTGCATCTCGCCGAGGATGGACTGCTGGCACTCGGTGGCGATCTGCGCCCGGAGCGGCTGCTGCTCGGCTACACGCAGGGCATCTTCCCCTGGTACGCCGAGAACCTGCCGATCCTGTGGCACTCGCCCGATCCGCGGATGGTGATGACGGCGCGGGATCTGGTCGTCCAGAAGAGCCTCAAGAAGATGATCCGGCGCGCGCCCTACGAGCTGCGCATGGACACCGCGTTCCTGCAGGTGCTCGAGGGGTGCTCGAGCGTGCCGCGCCCCGGGCAGAGCGGCACCTGGCTGATCCCGGAGATGGTCGCGGCGTACGAGAAGATGCACGAGCTCGGTTTCGCGCATTCGATCGAGGCCTGGCAGGACGGCAAGCTGGTCGGCGGCCTCTACGGCGTCTCGCTCGGGCACGCGTTCTTCGGCGAATCGATGTTCGCGCGCGCGCCCGATGCATCGAAGGTCGCGTTCGTCGCCTGCGTGCGGCAGCTCGATACGTGGGGCATCGGCCTGATCGACTGCCAGGTCCACACCGAGCACCTCGAGCGGTTCGGTGCGTACGAGGTGTCGCGCCTGCACTACCTCGAGATGCTGCGCGTCGCGCTCGATCAGCCGACCCGGCGCGGCAAGTGGACGTTCGAGCTCGACTTCGACGTGTTCGCCGCGAGCTCGGGTGGAGCTAGTGTGCCTGGCTGACCTTGTTGTCCTTGCCCGGGTTCTTCACCTTCGGGCTGCCGGCCTTCGACGTCTTCCAGGTCACCGTGTTGTGACTGCCGGCGATCGTGATGTCGTCGGTGGCATCGGCGGTGACGGTGTTGTGATTGCCGGCGATGAAGAACGCCGCCGACGAGCCGGTCACCTTCTCGCGGTTGCCGGTGACGGTGACGCGCGTGCAGGTGCCGACCAACGTGACGGTGAGGTTGTTGCCGACGAGGCTGACCTCGCTGTCCTTCTTACAGTCGACGGTGACGGCCGCGTTGTTATCGACGATCTGCTTCTCGGCGAACGCCGGCGAAGCAAACAACATCACGGCGACGACGACGACCTTCATTCGCGAACCGTAGCATGCGCGAGCTCGGCCACGAGTGCGGCGCTGATCACGGGACCGAGCGCCTCGGCGAGCGCGAGCGCGAGGCGACCAAGCCCGTGCGGCGCGACGTGTTGCCAGAGCGCGGCGTGAATCTCGACGACGTCGTCGCGAACGCGGGCGACGCGAGCGCCGAGGTCGGCCCACACGAGAGTTCGACTCGCGAGCCAGCCGGGAAGGCTGCCGGCGAGCGGCGGTGGAATCACTTCCGCGATCAGCTGCGC
>JACCYD010001029.1 GCA_013696695.1 Deltaproteobacteria bacterium
GTGACTCGCGGGCCAACTCCCATCGGCGCCCGCGTTGAACGTGCCGAGCAGCGTCAAGAACTCGCCGACGAAGCCCGACAGCGCCGGCAGGCCCGCCGAGCCCATCACGATGATCAGATAGAGGCCCGCGAACACCGGCATCTGCTTCCAGAGGCCGCCGTACTCGGCGAGCCGCCGCGTGTGACGGCGCTCGTAGAGCACGCCGATCCCGAGGAACAAGCCGCCCGTGGTGAGGCCGTGCGACAGCATCGCGTAGATCGAACCCGACGCGCCATAGGACGTCAGGCTGAGCACGCCCAACATGCAGAACCCGAGGTGCGAGACAGATGAATACGCGACGAGCTTCTTGACGTCGTCCTGCGCGAACGCGACCAGCGCGCCGTAGATGATGCCGACCACCGAGAGCAACGTGAGTGCGGGAGTCCAGACCTCCGCTCCGTGGGGGAACAGCGGCATCGCATAACGAATGAAGCCGTAGATGCCGAACTTCAGCAGCACGCCGGCCAGGATCACCGAGCCCGCCGTCGGCGCTTCGACGTGCGCATCCGGTAACCAGGTGTGCAGCGGGAACAGCGGAACCTTGATCGCGAACGCTAACGCGAACGCACCGAAGCACCAGACCTGCGCGTCGTAGGGCAGCGCGACCTGGAGGATCTGCTCGAGGTCGGTGGTGTGCGTGCCGAGCACCTTCGCCGCTTCCGAGTAGACGTAGAAGATCGCGACGAGCATCAGCAGCGAGCCGACCATCGTGTAGATGACGAACTTGATCGACGCGTAGAGCCGGCGCTGCCCGCCCCAGATGCCGATCAGCAGGTACATCGGGATCAGCATCACTTCCCAGCTGACGTAAAATAAGAACAGATCGAGCGCGAGGAACGCGCCGAGCATGCCGGCCTCGAGCACCAGCATCGCCGCGATGAACTCGCGGACGTGGCGATCGATCGACTTGCCGGTGCCCCACAGCGTGAGCGGCATCAGGAACGTGGTGAGCAGGACGAGGAAGATCGAGATGCCGTCGACGCCGGTCTTGAACCGCGCACCGAGGCCGGGGATCCACTCCGCGTCGAACACCATCTGAAAGGTGCCGAGCTTGGGCTCGAAGTAGCGCAGCATCAGCAGCGACACCGCGAAGGTGATGATCGTGAACACCAGGCCGATGCCCCGGTGCAGCGTGTGCTCGCCCTTCGGCGTGCACATCACGAAGATGGCGCCGAGCAGCGGCAGGCCCAGGATCAGCGGGAGAATGAATGCGCCCGGCATTTACTTGGCTCCGCCTTCCGGCGCTTCAGCAGTTGGCGCGATGACCGCGACCTCGCGCGTGACCTTGGTGGTCTTGCGCGTGACCGCGTCCTCGACGATCAGCGTGACGTTCGACGACGTGACGTCGGCGGCGCGCACGGTGACAGTAGCTCCCTCGAGAGGCCGGCCGGTGTCGGGGTGCATGTCGGCGATGCCATCGCCGGTGATGTCCCAGGCCAGCTTCGACGCCTTGCCGGCGACGCCTGCACCCGAGCTCGCACGCAGCTCGAGCAGGTCGCCCTTGCGCTCGAACTCGAACGTGTTCTTGGTCTTGCAATCGGTGATCACGAACACCAGCGCAGCACCGACGACCAGGCCGGAGAGGTACCGCTGGACCTGACCATTTTGGAACCACCGCGAGATCCGGCTAAAGAGCCCGACGACGAACGCGACGCCGGTGACAGCGACCGTATCGATGACGAAGCGATCGACGATCTCGAACAACCCGCGTGCGACGACGCGGAACGGCCGGATGATCGTGGACTCGTAGATCTCGTCGACCCACAGCTTGTTCTTCGACGCCTCGTACGCGGGCTGCAGCGGACCCTCGACCAGGTTGTCGACGGTCTTCGATGGGCCCTTGCCGTACAGCGCGTACGCGAGGCCGATGCCGAGGATGCCCACCGCCGAAGCGACGAGCAGCAAGATCCAGGTGGTCGAGTCCGACGCGTGGCCGGCGATCTCGGGGCTGTTGGTCGACGGGTCGTAGAAGTTCGATACCACCGAGCGCGACACCCAGCTCTCGAGCGCGTGACCGAAGCTCGGCACCCACTTGAAGTGGGGCATGCCGATGAAGCCGATCAACGCGGCGAACACGGCGAGGATCGCGAGCGGCCCCGTCATCGACGGCGGCGATTCGTGGGCGTGCTTCGCTTCTTCGGTGCGCTCGTCGCCGCCGAACACCAGGAAGTAGAGCCGCCACATGTAGAACGCGGTGCCGAGCGCGGCGATGATCAAGCCGCCCCACAGGATCTTGCCGT
Source organism: Deltaproteobacteria bacterium (assembly GCA_013696695.1). GTDB lineage: Bacteria > Myxococcota_A > Polyangia > Haliangiales > Haliangiaceae > JABFXX01. The sequence goes on from JACCYD010001029.1 coordinate 2,280, forward strand.
ACCAGACCGGCCAGCCCGGCGGATGCACGTTGAACGCACCGGCGAGGATCTCGTCCTTCGAGAAGAAGCCCGCGGTGAGCGGGAAGCCGGCGATCGCGAGGCACGAGATCAGGAAGGTCGCGTGCGTGACCTTCATGTGCTTGCGTAGGCCGCCCATCTTCGTGATGTCGCCCGGGGTGGTCGAGCCGCCGTGCTCCATGCCGTGCATGACCGAGCCGGCGCCGAGGAACAGACACGCCTTGAAGAAGGCGTGCGTCATCAGATGGAAGATCGCCGCGACCCACGCACCGGTGCCGGCCGCGACGAACATGAACCCGAGCTGACTCACCGTCGAATAGGCGAGGACCTTCTTCATGTCGGTCTGCGCGAACGCCATGAAGGCGGCGACCAGCGCCGTCAGCAGGCCGACCGTGGCGACGACGATCATCGCCGTCGTCGATGCCGAATACAAAAACGACATCCGGCAGACCATGTAGACGCCGGCGGTCACCATCGTGGCCGCGTGGATCAGCGCCGAGACCGGTGTCGGGCCTGCCATGGCATCTGGCAGCCACACGTAGAGCGGCAGCTGCGCCGACTTTCCGCAGGCACCGATGAACAACAAGATGCCGGCGGCGGCGGCGAGCCGCTCGCTGCCCCAGAAGTTGTCGACGTAGAGCTTCCCCATCGCGGGGTTGCCGAGGTTCGCGAAGTCGAGGCTGCCGCGCTCGACGAGCACGTTCTTGAACGACTCGATCGCCTGCGCCTTCGCGGTGGCGTCGAACGTGGTGGGGAACTGCACGTTGCTCGCGGCTGCCGCGAGCTGATCGCCCGAGATGTCCTTGGTGGCCCAGAACAGCAAGAACATGCCGAGCAGGAACGCGAAGTCACCGATGCGGTTGACGACGAACGCCTTGCGACCCGCCGTGGCGTACTCGTCCTTCTCGTACCAGAAGCCGATCAGCAGGAACGAGCACAGACCGACGCCCTCCCAGCCGATGAACATGACGGGCATGTTCGACGCCAGGACGAGGATCAGCATCGCGCCGGTAAACAGGTTCAGGTACCCGAAGTACGCGGCGTAGCGCGGCTCGTGGGCCATGTAGCCCGTCGAGTAGATGTGGATCAGCGAGCCGACGAACGTGATGATCAGGATCATCACGGCGGACAGCGTATCGAGCCGGAGCGCGAGCGGGACCTTGAACTGCCCGACCTCGATCCAGGTGTAGACGTTCTGCTCGATCACCGTGCCGAGCGGATTGCCGTTCTTGTACTCGGTGAACAGCGGGCCGAACACCATGTACAGCGACAGGCCGCACGCGGCGACCACCGAGGCGATGGCGATCGTGTGGACGGCGCCGCGCGACAGCCGGCGACCGAGGGTGAGGTTGAGGAACGCGCCGATCAGGGGCAGCAGCGGGATCCACACGAGCACCGGAAGGCCGGCAAACTTGACGTTGAACTCCATGTCAGTGCCTCAACGTCGTCAGTCGATCTACGTCGACGTTGCGTCTGCCGCGGAACACGGCAACCACGATGGCGAGACCGACGGCCGCTTCTGCAGCGGCGACCGCGATCACGATCAGCGCGAACGTGTGCCCCGACAAGTCGCCCCACATGCGGGCGAACGTCAGCAACGTCATGTTCGCGGCGTTGAGCATCAGCTCGACGCTCATCAGGATGATGAGAGCGTTGCGGCGTACCAGGACACCGACGACGCCGATCAGGAACAGCACCGCGGCCAGCACCAGGAAGTGGGCGTAGGTGATGTTGAACAGGAGGTCACTCACGCGACGCCTCCTTTGCTCTGGCTTCGGCCGACCTCGCCGTCGCCTTGGTTGTCGCTGGCCCTGGGTTCGTCAACTTCGCCCTGGCCATCGGCGCCGTCACCCTTGAGGGGTCGCGCGATCGCGATGGCGCCGACGACGGCGACCAGCAGCAAGATCGAGATCGCCTCGAACGGGAACAGGCCGGGACCGAACAGATCCATGCCGACCGCCTTGGTGGAGCCCCAATCGACCCGCTCGCCTGCCACTAGCGCGCCGGGATAGGTCGGCAGCGAGACCTGCGCCGGCGCATCCCCGGCGGTGGCCGGTGGCTTGACGTTGACCAGCAACATGATGAGTCGGTAGACGAGGTACGCGATGGCGACGCCGCCGATCGCCTGCCCCGCTCGTCCCGATGGCGCGACCGGTTCGTCCTCCGGTCGGTTCAAGATCATGATGACGAACACGAACAGCACCATGATCGCGCCGGCGTACACCAGCATCTGCACGACGCTCAAGAAGTGCGCGTACAGCATCA
>JACCYD010001031.1 GCA_013696695.1 Deltaproteobacteria bacterium
GCCCAGCTCCCCGACCGCGATCCCGCACCCGTTGGTCGCGGCACCACACTTCGGATCCTCGGTTCGATTGCCGCCGCCCGCGTCCGACGTGCACGGCGCCGCGCCGACGTACGTCCCCGAGGCGACCGATTGCTGGAGCCCGATATCGGCGAGACCAAGCGTGTCGAACATGCCCGCAACCTTGCCGTCGACGCCGAACACGACGAACCGCGGGACGCCCCCACGCTCGACCACGTTCTGGACCTCCGCGGCGCGATCGCTCCACGTCACGGTACGCATGACCAGTGGTGCAATGGCTGGGCGGCCGCCAGCGCCGGTCGGACACATCTCGCCGATCATCACCTGCCGACCGCCCTTCACCGGCTTCGCGAGACGCTCGGTGCGTTGCACCGGACCCGGTTCAGGCGGTGGGGCTTGTGGACGAATGCTGGGACCGCATCCGACGAGCGACGCAACAACGCCACAAAGCCAGGCAACGTTGCCGCGCGTGACACGGTCACTAACCATCGGATGCACCATAACAGGCCGGATCTCGACCGCGCCAATAGGCGGATCGTTGCCCCACGGGTTTGACCCGGCCATTTTGGCCTGTCTATAGTCCGCCGCCTTCCGCCTTTTCCCTCGTGCTTTCTATGCCTTATTACATCCGACGTCGGTCTCTGCTGTTGGGGCTGGGCCTCCCGATCCTGTTCTCGAGCGCCCCCGCCGCAGCGCAGATCGCTCCGGGTGGCATGGGCGGGCCTACTCAGCCCGCGGGTCAGGACGACAAAAAAGAAGGTGTCGCCGAAGCGGCCCCCAAGACGCCCGGCCTGCTCCCCACGACGCCGGCGTTGCCCGCGCCGAAGAGTCGCCGCAAGCGATGGAAGCTGTTCGAGATCGACGGCTACTTCCGCATGCGCACCGACTGGTTCAAGAACTTCCATCAAGGGTTCGTCGACAACCCCGTGGTCGGTGGTGCTCCGTTCCCGCGCGCGCTCGACTGCCTCTCGCAGGTCGGCGGTGCCGGCTGCGATGATGCGCTGTCGAGCACCAACATGCGGCTCCGTCTCGAGCCCACGATCAATCTCGACGAGACCACCTCGATCCACATCCAGGCCGATATCCTCGACAATCTCGTGCTCGGCTCGACGCCGTTCAACGAGGCGTACAACGGTCAGTACGACAACACCACCGGCTCGACGAACCTGCCGCCGCTCGGCGCGTTCGGTAACACGCAGGGTCCGCCGACGGCCGGCGTCAACAGCGATCGCGATTCGATCCAGATCAAGCGCGCGTGGGCCGAGATCGCGGTTCCTCTCGGCATCATCAAGGCAGGTCGCCAGCCCAACCACTGGGGCATGGGCGTGCTGTTCAACGGCGGCGGTCACGATCCGATCTCGGGCACCTACGACTACGACGCCGATTACGGCGACACCGTCGATCGCGTGAGCTTCTCCGGAATCATCCCCGGCACCTCGCTGCGCGGCATGCTCGCCTCGGACTGGGGCGCCACTCGCCTGGTCTCGAACCAGACCTCCGCGAACCGCGGCCGCGAGCAGCATCCGTGGGATCTCGACGACGGCGACGACTCCAATGCGTGGACGCTCGTGCTCTCGCGCATGGATTCGCCCACCGAGTTCAAGGAGAAGGTCGACCGCGGCGATGTCGCGCTCAACTACGGCGTCTACTTCGAATACAAGACGCAGGACTGGGATCTCGATCTCAGCGGCTTCACCGTCGGTGGCACGTTCGATTCCGCCACCAACTACAAGGCGCGCGATTTCAAGACCTACACGCCCAGCGTGTGGGGCAAGCTCGGCGTCGGCAAGATCGTCCTCGAGGCAGAGCTCGTCGCGCAGCTCGGCCTCATCGGCCGCCTTGACGAATTCGGGTTCACCGAGTCAGCCAACGTCCGCAAGTACGGCGGCACGACGCGTCTGACGTACAAGGGCCTCGACGGCAAGCTTCGCGTCGGCATCGAGGGTGGCTTCGCGACGGGCGATCAGTACGACAACCTGATCCCGGGCAACATCCACGTCGCGTTCGCCAACCTCCTCGGCGTTGCGTCGGACAGCAAGCTCACGCAGTTCATGTTCAACCGCGAATACAAGGTCGACATGATCTTGTGGCGGCACCTGATCGGCGCGGTCACCAACGCAGGGTACGCGAAGCCGTTCCTCGGTTACGATTTGACGAAGTCGATCGCGTTCAAGGTCTCGAACGTGACGTCGTTCGCGCTCAAGCCGGTCGCGACGCCGGGCAACAGCCGGATGTACGGCACGGAATTCGACTCCGAGCTCTACTACCAGTCGGGCGGCCTCTACCTCGGCTTCTCGTACGGTGTGCTGTTCCCGTTCGGAGCGCTCAGCCACCCCGGGCCCGACGACTCGGGCAACTCGTTCGGCTTCTCGAACGACGACCTGATCGGCATCAACGTCCGCGACGCCTCGACCTCGCACACGATCCAGTCTCGGCTCGTCCTGTCGTTCTGAGTTACGATCGCCGGATGCGACGCCTCAAACTGCCGACCACGCTGGTCGTCGTGGTGCTCGGCGTTGCCGGGTGCGGGGATGACGACCCGCCGCAGGAGTGCACGCTCGAAGGCGTGTGCCCCGAAGACGGCCGCGTCTGCTTGAAGGAAGACACTGCGGAGCCGTGTTGTCCGGTATGCCCGGCCACACCGGGCCAGTGCCCGGCCGGGTGCATCCTCGAATTCCCACCTATTTGATGAGCTCTGGGTCGCTCGGTCGAGCGACGAGGCGACTTGGCGGTTTTCTGGAACACGTGTGATGTCGTCCGAGCCCTGTGGGTCCGAGCGCGTCGCTAGAACACCCGTGTAGCCGACACACGTCGCCGTCTGTCACGCCTCGTTCGATCGACGACGTCGGGAACCGAGCTGCTACAGCTCCGCGATCGCTGTCTGCAGGCGATCGACACCGACCAGCTCGAGCCCGCTGGCCTTCGCCGCACCCGAACGCTCCAGCCGCGTGAGGTTGTGCGCCGGGATCAGCGCGCGCTTGAAGCCGAGCCGCGCCGCTTCGGCGAGCCGTTGCTCGCACAGCGCGACCGCGCGGATCTCTCCGGCGAGGCCGATCTCGCCGAACAGGATCGTGTGTGGATCGAGGGCGCGGCCTCGAGCCGACGATGCGATCGCGCACGCGATGCCGAGATCGATCGCGGGCTCGGCGAGCCGGATGCCGCCCGCGACATTCACGAACACGTCGCGATCCAGCACGTCGCAGCCGGCGCGCTGGGCGAGCACGGCGAGCAGCAGCGACACGCGATTGCCATCGACCCCCGCGGCGGTGCGACGACCGATCCCCGCGGTGGCCGGCGCGACCAGCGCCTGGATCTCGACGAGCAGTGGCCTCGCGCCATCCGCCGACGCGACGACCACCGAGCCCGGCGCTCCCACTGGCCGCTCGGCGAGCAGATGAGCCGAGGGATTGGTGACCTCGGCCATGCCAGCGCCCCGCATCTCGAACACGCCGATCTCCTCCGTGGAGCCGAAGCGATTCTTGTGCGCACGCAGGATGCGATACGGCCCGCCATCCCCTTCGAGCTGGAGCACGACATCGACGATGTGCTCGAGCGTCTTCGGGCCCGCGAGCCCGCCATCCTTGGTGACGTGACCGACGATGATCGTGGGCACGCCCGACGACTTCGCGTAATGCATCAGCCGGCTCGCACACTCGCGAACCTGCGCGAGCGAGCCCGGGATCGAATCGATCGAGGACGTATATGCGGTCTGGATCGAATCGATCGCGAGGATCGCCGGCGCCTCCGCCTGCGCATGACCGAGCACCTTGTCGACATCTGTCTCGGCGACGACGGAGAGTTGTGCAGTCGCCGCACCGACTCGCCGCGCGCGCATCGCCGTCTGCGCGACTGACTCTTCGCCCGTCGCGTACAGCACCTTCTGCTGCTTGAGACCTCGCTGGGTCAGGCCGGCGAGTGCCTGGATCAACAGCGTGGACTTGCCGACGCCCGGATCACCGCCGAGCAACAAGAAGCTCCCTGCGACGAGCCCACCGCCGAGCACGCGATCGAGCTCGCCGATCTGCGTGGACAGGCGATCGGCCTTCGAGATCTCACCGATCTCGGTGATCGGCGCCGGCGCCGT
>JACCYD010001034.1 GCA_013696695.1 Deltaproteobacteria bacterium
CACCAGCCGAGCTCGCGCGCGTTGTGGCGCAGCGCGAGCTGCGGATCGTCGGAGCCGCGCGGCCGCACCCACGGCGCCGCGATGCCGCCGTCGCGCAGCCAGTTGCGAACCCACACCGGATACGCGACATCGTCGCCGACCAGCTGCTCGTCCTCGACGCGCGCGTGCCACGGGTTCGGCGCGTCATCGTCGTCGTAATCGACTGCATCGTTCGCGAGCTCCGCGAGCCAGCGGGCGATCCAACTGATCCAGGTGCGCGGTGCGCGCGGATGGCGCCGGAGATAGGCGAACGCCTGCGCGAGATCCGGAATCGTGCGCTCGACGTAATCGCCCCAGCTCATCTGGTAGCCCTCGCCGCTGCCCATCCGCCAGCCGATCGACCCCATCGGGATCCACGGGAATCGTGACCACGGCGGTTCGAGCTCGTCGCCATCGACACAGGTCATCGACCCGATAGTCGCAGGCCCGACGCATCGCGCACCCGGCGTCGCGCGAGCTTTCGTCGGGCCGAGCCTGGCCTTTACCGGCCACACCACGCCGACCTCCCTCCAACGGTCCCCATATGGCCCAGATGGCCCACACAGGTTGTCTGAGAGGGTAGCCGTATCGAGACGCAGCGGGCTCGAGCACAGCGTGACCACGAAGATCCGGATCAGGGCGCCTCGCCGGATTCACCATCCCGTTGTCGGCGGAGCTCGACCAGGCGCGCTGATCGCATCTTGAACCGGTGTTATCGTAGAAACATGTTGGGTGGGTGGCACTGGCTCGAGCAGTGTGCGGGCGGGCGTGCAGCCCCGTCCCATCGCGATCGAGGTCGCCGATGGAGCCAACTGTCGTGCCGATCGCACCGCTGGAGGTGAGTCCATGATTCGTGTCCTCGCGATCTTTGTCCTCTGCGCGGCCTGCAAGATGCCGATCACGCACCTCCCGATCGGAACGCGCGTGCCGATGGACGAGCTCTATCAGCAGCGCGCCGATGTCGCTGCGTTCGTCCAGCGCGAGCTCGATGCCAAGCACGATGCACGCGCGTTCTACGCCCTCGAGCTCGACAAGACCCGGTTGTATTCCGAGGAGGCGCTCGCCGCGCGCGACAAGTCATCGCCGGCGAGGCTCGCGACGACCGACCTGCGTGAGGTGTACAAGATCGCGGCCGTGCGCGTTGCGGTGGCCGAGCCCGGCATCGACGCCGAGAAACAACGCGGCCTCGTGCTCGCGAAGGCAGGCGCTACGGCGAAGCAGCACCGCGCGGTGAGCGACACCGCGTTCTGGGCTCACATGCGGCGATTCGAGAAGCGTACGGCGCCGCTCAACGAGACGACGATCGGCATCCCCTACGACTACGCCGCGCGCCACGGCTACGGCGTCTCGACCGCCGAGGAAACCGGGCGGCTGTTCGCTTCGGAGGAGGCGTTGCTCTCGTTCTTCGTCCACGGCGATACCGTGTCGGTGTTCGTGGTGGTGCGCGGTGCCTTGCACGTGAAGCGGCTCGACACCCGCGCGAGCACGTTGCGCGAACAGGTAGAGCGGTTCGTGCGACACGTGCGCACCGCACCCAAGCCAGGCTCGGAGCAAGCCTGGGTGGCCCAGGCCAAGACGTTGTACTCGCTCGTCCTCGGTCCGGTCGAAGGCCTGATCGGCGACAAGGTCACCGGGCTGTTCATCAGCCCGCACGGGTTCCTCGCGAACCTGCCGTTCGGGCTGCTCGTCGACGCGCGCGGCAAGATCGTGCTCGAGACCAGGCGCGTCACGTTCGTACCGTCCGCGAGCATCTACCGCCAGCTGCTCGCGCGTCCGATCCTGAACCGTCCGCCGCGCATGCTCGCGGTGGGCAACGCGATCTATCCCGAGGGCGTCGAACGGCTCGACTTCGCCGAGAAGGAAGCGACGACAGTCTCCGAGATGTTCCCCGACGGCATCCTGCTTCGCGACAAGGGTGCGACCGAAGCGCGAGTGAAGGAGCTGGCGCCGACGTACAACATCCTTCACTTCGCGACGCACGGCGTGCTGCTCGGCAGCATCGTACCGGGCGGCTCGAGCCTGCTGGTGACCGCCGACGATGCGCACGACGGCTTCCTGAGCGCCGGCGAGATCGCAGGGCTGGATCTCTCGCGCTCGTACATCGCGGTGCTGAGCGCGTGCGAGACGGCGGTCTCCGAGGAGAACGGACGCTCGATCGACCTCGGCAACATCACGAACGCATTCCTGACGGCCGGTGCGCCGAGCGTGCTCGGCTCGATGTGGCAGGTCGACGATGCGGCGACCACCACGTTGATGCTCGACTTCTATCAGCAGTTCCTCGAGGTCGGCGCCGGCGAAGCACTGCGCCGCGCGCAGCTCGCGGTGCGCAAGGACGCTCGGTTCACGCACCCGTATTAC
>JACCYD010001046.1 GCA_013696695.1 Deltaproteobacteria bacterium
CCCCAGCGTGCTCGCGCACGCGGCGGAGACCGGGCCGAAACTGACCCCGAAACCGAAACAGGCAAAACCGAAGGTGACCCGATGAGCAAAGATCTAAGGTTCGATGGCAAAGTCGCGATCGTCACGGGCGCGGGAGGCGGTCTCGGTCGCTCGCACGCGCTGCTCCTCGCGTCACGCGGCGCGAAGGTGGTGGTCAACGATCTCGGCGGCAGCCACAGCGGCGACGGCAAGTCGTCGACCGCAGCCGACAAGGTCGTCGAGGAAATCAAGAGTGCCGGCGGCACCGCCGTCGCGAACTACGACTCGGTCACCGATGGCGACAAGATCGTCAAGACCGCCATCGACGCGTTCGGCAAGATCGACATCCTGATCAACAACGCCGGCATCCTCCGCGATGTCTCGTTCCAGAAGATGACGGCGCAAGACTGGGACCTGATCTACAAGGTCCACGTCGAGGGCACGTTCAAGGTCACGCATGCCGCGTGGAATCTGATGCGCGACGCTGGCTACGGCCGCATCGTCAACACGTCGTCGGCGGCCGGCATCTACGGCAACTTCGGCCAGGCCAACTACGCGATGGCGAAGCTCGGCATCCACGGCTTCACGCAGACGCTCGCGCTCGAGGGCAAGAAGCGCAACATCATCGTCAACACGATCGCGCCGATCGCCGGCTCGCGGATGACCGAGACCGTGCTGCCGAAGGAGCTGCTCGACGCGCTCAAGCCCGAGTACGTCTCGGCCCTCGTCGCCAAGCTCGCGCACGAATCGACCGAGGACAGCGGCGGCCTCTACGAGGTCGGCGGCGGCTTCTACGCGAAGCTGCGTTGGGAGCGCTCGACGGGCAAGTCGTTCCGGCTCGGCCGCACGATCACGCCCGAGAACGTCGACAGCGCGTGGAAGGACATCACGCAGTTCGACAAGACGACGCATCCCGATTCGATCGCGATCTCGATGCAGCCGATCATGGAGAACGTCGAGGCCGGTGCCAGCAAGGGCGGCAACGAGCACATCGATGTCGACGCGGCTTTAGGCTACAAGTACCCCGAGTTTAACTCGTCGTTCGACGAGCGCGACGTCTCGCTGTACGCCCTCGGCGTCGGCGCGGCGCAGAACCCGCTCGACGAGAACGATCTCGCGCTGGTCTACGAGCTGAGTGGCAAGGGCATGAAGGTGCTGCCGAGCTTCGGCGTCGTGCCGGCCCTGGCGATGGTGTTCACGCAGGCCAAGGACGGCATCATGGCGCCGGGTCTCAACTTCGGTCTCGACCGCGTGCTCCACGGCGAGCAGTACACCGAGCTCAAGCGGCCGCTGCCGATCAAGGGCAAGCTGACCACGAAGGCGACCATCAAGAACATCTACGACAAGGGCAAGGGCGCCGTCGTCACCACCGAGTTCGTCACCTACGACGAGCATGGCGACGAATTGATCCGCAACGAGCTCGCCACGTTCGTGCGCGGTGCCGGCGGCTGGGGCGGCGATCGCGGCCCGTCGGCCGACGTCAACGTCCCGCCGGATCGCGCACCGGATCAAGTGATCGAGGAGAAGACGTCCGAGAATCAGGCGCTGCTCTATCGCCTCTCCGGCGACTGGAACCCGCTGCACGCGGATCCCGGCTTCGCGAAGGCGTTCGGCTTCGAGCGTCCCATCCTCCACGGCCTGTGCTCGTTCGGCTTCGCCACGCGCCACGTCGCGAAGGCGTTCGCCAAGGATGGCAATCCTCAGTTCATCAAGTCGATCAAGGCGCGCTTCGCATCGACCGTGTTGCCGGGCCAGACGCTGGTCACCGAGATGTGGAAGGAGTCCGACACCAAGATCATCTTCCGCACCAAGATCAAGGAGAAGGGCGAGGTCTGCATCACCAACGCCGCCGTCGAGATGTGGACGGAGCTGCCGAAGCCAAAAGACCGGAGCAAGCCCGCTGCGGTTGCGGGCGTTCCCGCCGCGTCGGCGGTGCCGAACACCGCGGACATCTTCCACGCGATCGGCACGTTCGTCAGCGCGAACCCGGCGACCGCCGAAAAGGTGAAGAATGCGTTCGTGTTCAAGCTGTCCTCGCCTGACTCGCAGTGGACGATCGATCTCACCACGCCTCCCGGCACGGTGAACCCGGGCGTCGGCAAGGCGAGCTGCACGCTGGAGATGTCCGACGCGGACTTCATGGCGATGGCGACCGGCCAGGCCGATTCGATGAAGCTGTTCTCGACCGGCAAGCTCAAGATCTCGGGCGACGTCATGGCGTCGCAGAAGCTCGGCTTCTTGAAGAAGCTGACGCCCGAGATGGTGCTCGCCGAGACCAAGAAGCGCGTCGGCTCGGGTGGCGGTGCGGATACGCCGGCCGCAGGGGCTGCTACTTCCGGTGTTCCCGCCGATTACGTGCCGACCGTCGACGACGTGTTCGCGGTGATCGAGGAGTACCTCAAGCAGAACCCGGAGCTCGCGCCGAAGGTCGCCACGACCTACGCGTGGAAGATCGGCAGCCATGCATGGCTCCTCGATCTGAAGAATGGGACGGGCAGTGTCAAGCAAGGCGAGAGCGCTGCGGATTGCACCCTCGAGCTGTCGGAGGATGACTTCCTCGCGCTGACGCAGGGCAAGGCCGATGCGATGAAGCTGTTCACGACCGGCAAGCTGAAGATCAGCGGCAACGTGATGGCGTCGCAGAAGCTGCAGTTCCTCAGCAAGCTCGACCCGAGCAAGGCGGTCGAGGTGATCGCGAAGCGTCGCGGTGCGGCCGGTGCATCTGCTGCCCCTGCCCCTGCCGCGGCCCCGGCTGCGAAGACCGAAGCGAACGCGCCGAAGATCTTCGCCGCACTCGACAAGCGACTCGCCGAGAACCCGGGGCTCAAGCAAGAGCTTCGCGCGACGGTGAAGCTCGTCGTCGAGGGCGCCACCAAGGTGCTCGAGCTCGGCGCCGATCCGAAGAAGATCGATGCCACGCTCACGATCAGCGACGCAGACTTCACCGCGCTCACCAGCGGCAAGGCGACTGCGAAGTCACTGTTCCAGTTCGGCAAGATGAAGGTCGATGGCGACGTTTCTGTCGCTCACCGACTCGGTTTCCTCAAGGGCCTGGTTTGAAAGCAGGAGAACGAACATGCCACGCAAAGTAAATGTCATCGGCGTCGGGATGGTTCCCTTCGCGAAGCCCGGCAAGAGCGAGGAATATCACGTGATGGCGCGCAAGGCCGGA
>JACCYD010001066.1 GCA_013696695.1 Deltaproteobacteria bacterium
GTCCGCGTCGGTGTCGTTGGGCAGCAGTGTCGAGACCGCGATCGCGACGGCGGTGTCCTCGCTCGTCGACGCGGTGTCGTCGGTCGCCACCGGGGCTGTGTTGGGCGGCGACGCCGCGATCTTGGCGACGAACCCGTCGAAGCCGAAGGGGGAGGTGAGATCCGGGCCGACGGTGACCGGGAACGTGGCGTCGGTCGAGCTGGTGTCGCCGGTGACGTACGCGTTGCCCGAACTGTCGACGGCGATGCCGCGGGCGGTGTCGATCGAGCTTCCGCCGAGATAGCCGGCGTAGATCAGGTCGTTGCCGGCGGGGTTCACCTTGGCGACGAACGCATCGACGATGCCGTTGTGGGTGAGATCCGGGCCGCCGATGACCGGGAACGTCGCCTCGGTGGAGCGGGTGTCCCCGGAGACGTAGGCGTTGCCGTCGGTATCGACCGCGATCCCGGTGCCACTATCCACGCCGTCGCCGCCGAGGTAGCCGGCGTAGACGAGCGCGGTGCCGGCAGGGTTCACCTTGGCGACGAAGGCGTCGATGAACGGGACGCCGCCGTTGTGGGTGAGATCCGGGCCGACCAGGGCGAAGCTCGGAGCGTTGGGGAAGGTTGACCCGGTCACGTAGGCGGCTCCGTCAACGTCGACGGCGATGGCGGCGCCGCTGGTGCTGCTGGTGCCGCCGAGGTACCCGGCGTAGACGAGCGCGGTGCCGGTGGCGTTGACCTTGGCGACGAATGCGTCGCTGCCCGCTTGATCGCTGTCGGGCCCACGGTAGGTGAGGTTCGGGCCGACCGTGACCGGGAACGTCAGCTCGGTGGAGTTGGTCGTCCCGGTCACGTAGGCGTTGCCCGCGCTGTCGATCGCCACGCCGCGGCCCGTGTCGAAGATCGCGCCGCCGATGTAGCCGCCATACACCAGCGCGGTGCCGTCGGCGCTCACCTTCGCGACGAACGCGTCGCGACCGCCGTTGAAGGTGAGGTCCGGGCCGACCGTGGCCGGCCAGGTCGCTTCGGTGGATTGCGTTTCTCCGGTCACGTAAACGTTGCCGTCGCTGTTCACGGCGATGCCGTGGCCTTCGTCGAGACCGGCGCCGCCGATGTAGCCGGCGTATACCAGCGTGGTGCCGTCGGCGCTCACCTTGGCCACGAACGCGTCGCGGCCGCCGTTGTGCGTGAGGTCCGGACCGACCGTGACCGGAAACCCATCGGTTTCGGTGGAGCCGGTATACCCGGTGATGTACGCGTTGCCGTCGCCGTCCACGGCGATGCCGAACCCCCGATCATCCCCGCCGCCCACGGACGGATCGCCGCCGCCGCCGAGATAGCCGGCATAGACCAGGCCGGTGCCGTCGGCCTTCACCTTGGCCACGAACGCGTCGCGGATGCCGCCGTTGAACGTGAGGTCCGGGCCGACCGCGGCCGGGAACCCAGTTGCGTTGGTTTCTCCGGTGACGTAGGCGTTGCCGTCGGTGTCGACGGCGATGGCGTGGCCGACGTCGTCCCGATCACTGCCACCGATGAAGCCGGCGTAGACCAGCGTGGGATCGATGACCAGGGGGTGGTCGCGGTCGTACGCGGCGACGTGAAAGGCGACGGTTGCCTGGTCGAGCAGCGCAAACCGGCCTTCGACCGGAACGCGGGCCCCGTCGATCTCCTGATAGACGACGGGGGCGGTCTCGCGCACCGTGCCGACCGACGTCGTGCAGACGAGGTTGCCGTTGTCATCGAGCGCGAGCGAGTCGTGGCCGGCGTAGCGAAGCTTGATCTGCGACGGATCGCCGTGCGGGGCGACGGTGAACACGGACTCGAGCTTTCCGTCACTGCCGCGGTACGAAAGATCGATACCCGGCCACGGCTGCACGTACTCGAACTGGTACGCCTTGCCGACCACGATCGCGCAACGCGGTGCCCGAGAACTACTGGTACGCCTTGCCGACCACGATCGCGCTCGCCGTCATCGGGCTGCTGTTCGTGTGGGCGCTGGTGCGTGCCGTGCGTCGCGAAGTCCTGCCCAGAGCCCGAATCGACCGACGCCTCGGCCTTCGCGCCCACGGGTACGCCCGGGCTAACGGTGCTCGAAGAGGTCCTCATCTTCTATCAGCAGAGCACGCGGGTGTTAGGATCGAGGTCATGCGTTGGGTCGGGGTCGCCGTCACGGCGATGATGGCAGCGTGCGGCGCCGGAGCGGAGCCCGACGAGCTCGAGATCCACATCACGACAGGTGCGATCGCGCGCGACCAGCTGTCTCAGGTGAATGTGATCGTGGAGCCGCCTCGCGGCTCGCTGGTCCGCGCGCCGAAAGCCGCATAGACTCGCCTGTCCTCGGGTCGTGAACCGGAACATTCCGCCAGCTTCTGAACCGACGGCGACCCAAATCGCACCAGCGCACCTAGACCGCCGCGCATTCGCGTGTGCAGGTACGATGGACCGGATGGTGATGTCGTGATGACGCGACGCGACGTGCTCGCAGGCGCGAGTGCAGCGATCGCGGCAAGCTGCAGCAAGTCGAGCTCGCTTCCTGCCGGCGGGATGGTCGCGTCGAGTCAGCGACTCGCCACTGACGTCGGTGTGAAGATCTTGCGCGCCGGCGGCAACGCCGCGGATGCGGCGATCGCCGTCGCTGCCGCTCTCAACGTCACCGAACCGACCTCGACCGGACTCGGGGGAGACTGCTTCGCGCTCTACTACGACGTCGCCACACGCGGCGTGACTGCACTCAACGGATCCGGTCGCGCACCGCGACAGCTCACGCTCGAACGGCTTGCTGCGCAACAGCTCACGGAGCTTCCACGCTTTCACGCGCACACCATCACGATCCCTGGGGCCTGTGCCGGCT
>JACCYD010001068.1 GCA_013696695.1 Deltaproteobacteria bacterium
CTCGATCCCAGCAAGCCAACACCACCCGCCGACGACGGCACTTGACGGAGGCCGCGTCGCGGCAGGAGCGCGGGAATAGCCGCGTTCCATGCCCGGTAGACGGCGCATGCTCGAAGTCCAGTGGCCGGTTCACGCGATCGGATTCGCGCCGTTCGCGCTGGCGGTCACGCTCGTGGCGTTGCCGCCGGAGCCCGAGCGCCCCTCGGAGTTGCGGATCGGCACCGTCATGCGCGACACGTTGCGCGCGACCGACGATGGCTACACGTTCACGCTGTTCGATCCGATGCAGGGCGGCTGCGTCGCGCGGATCTACGAGGTCACCTTCGACGGGCCGCTGCCCGACACGATCTGTGATGGTGCGAGCGTCGCGGTCTACGGTGAGATCGACGATGCCCACGAGCGACTCGCCGCGACCAGCGTGATCGGCTTCAACCACGGCCGCTACGATCCGTGCTGGGAAGCTCGCTGTTTGCCCGAAGCTCGGCGACCCGAGCGCTGCCAGCGGTCGCTACGCTACGAGTAACGCGAAGCTTGGTGGTTGGTACGGGCACGGTGCTGATCCAAGGGACAGCACGGTTCATATCCACCCCTGCAGATCTTCGAAAGACTAGCAGTCCGGACCAGAACGCCCGATCTCGCATGAATATATCAACCGGTATAAATAAGTCTTGCAAAATATGTCGGTCGGTATAATCATGCTTGCATGCTCGAGACGTCGCTTCGCTTGCCCCACTCCGGTGTTGTCCTCGCGAACCGCATCGCCAAGGCGGCGATGTCGGAGGTGCTGGGCGATGCGCTGGGCGCCCCTTCGGAGCGGCTGATCCGGCTGTACGAGCGGTGGGGCAAGAGCGGCGCGGGCCTGTTGATCAGCGGCCACGTCCTCGTCGATCGCCGCGCTCGCGCCGAAGTCGGCAACGTCGTGATCGAAGACGATCGCGATCTGCCGATGCTGCGGCGGTGGGCGACGGCCGCGCAGGCGGGTGGCGCGCAGATGTGGCTTCAGCTCAACCACGCCGGCCGGCAGTCGCCGCGCCGGCTGTCGCGCGAACCGGTCGCGCCGAGTGCGGTGGCGATGAAGGGCTTCGCCGGTGCGTTCGCGAAGCCGCGCGCGCTGACCGAGCTCGAGATCGAGGACATCATCCAGCGGTTCGCACGTGCCGCGGCGGTGGCACAGCGCGCGGGCTTCGCGGGCGTCGAGATCCACGCCGCGCACGGCTATCTGATCTCGCAGTTCTTGTCGGCGCGCACCAACCTGCGCGACGACGCGTGGGGCGGCGATCCGGTTCGCCGCGCGCGGTTTCTGCTCGAGGTCGTGCGCGCCGTGCGTGCGGCAGTGGGTCCCGCGTTCCCGATCGGCGTCAAGCTCAACTCTGCTGACTTCCAGCGCGGCGGCTTCACGATCGAGCAAGCGATGGACGTCGCCCGCGCGCTCGACGGGGCTGGCATCGATCTGCTCGAGGTATCGGGTGGCAACTACGAGAGCCCGGCGATGGCCGGCTCCGGCGACACAATGCGCGCGTCGTCGCGCGAGCGCGAGGCGTACTTCCTGACCTACGCGAAGCAGATCCGCACGGTGACCAGCGTGCCGATCCTGCTCACCGGTGGCATGCGCACGCGCGCGACGATGGAGGATGCGCTGGCCTCCGGCGCCGTCGACGTGATCGGCCTCGCGCGGCCGATGACGTATGCACCGGAGCTGCCTCGCCAGCTACTCGACGGCACGGTCGACGCTGCGCCGGCGGTCAGCATCCGCAGCCGGATCCGCGCGATCGACGACGCGCTCCAGGTGATGTGGTTCCTCGCCCAGATCCATCTACTTGGCGATGGCCGCGAGCCCGATCTCCGCTTGGGCAAGTGGAAGGCGCTGTGGCGCGGGCTGCGCGCGAGCGTGTTCGCGTCGAAGCGGGCCGCCACGCAGATCTCGGCGGGCGCTGCGCCCGCTGATATCGTCGAGGTCGAGATGAAGATGACGAGTGGAGTAAAATGACCCGCCGCGCGCAACCCGTCGACGATCTCACCAAGGGCGAGCGCACGCGCAAGAAGCTCGTCGACGCGACGGCGAAGCTGCTGCGCAAGCAGGGCTATCACGCCACCGGGCTGTCCGAGATCGTCGAGGAATCTGGCGCGCCGCGCGGCTCTGTCTACTTCCACTTCCCCGACGGTAAGGACGAGCTCGCGGTCGCCGCGATCGTGCAGTCCGGCGAGAGCTGGCGCGCCCGCGTCGAGACCGTGGTCGCCGATGCGAAGGATCTCGGGACTGCGATCACCGTGATCGTGAACATGCTCGCCGACGATCTCGAGGCGTCGGGCTGGGAGAATGGCTGCCCGGTCGCCGCCGTCGCGCTCGAATCGATCTCGAAGAAGGTGCGCAAGGCCGTCGTCGCGCACTACACGGCGTGGCAAGACGGCGTCACCGAGAGCATGATCACGCGGTTCGGCGTGCCCCCCGCGATCGCCGCGCAACTCGCCACGGTGTCGCTCGCCGCGATCGAAGGTGCGTTGCTGCTCGCGCGCGTGCACGAGAGCCGCGAGCCGCTGGTCACCGTCGGGCGCGCACTACAGGCGATGGCGGTGATGGTGCCGAAGTGATCAGGCGAGCGCGCGGATCTCGCGCAGCGCCGCATCGACATCCGCCGGCGTATTGATCAACCCGGGTGCGAGCCGGGCATACGTCGTCACGTAGGGCGTCGTCGACGCGACGATCTTCTTGTCGTGCAGGCGCTTCACGACAGCATCCGGCTTCATGCCGGCGACCTCGAAGGTCGTGATGCCGGCCGAGATGTCATCGGCGAGTGGCGTGTGCAGCGTGACGTGCTTCATCGCCGCGAGGCCCTGCTTGCACTGCCGGTTGAGCTCCGCGATCCGCGCGGCGATCTTCGCCGGGCCGATCTCGCGATGCATCTCGAACGCCTCGCCGAGCGCCCAGCGATGCTCGAACGAGTGAAAGCCGCCGGGGCTGAACGTGTCGGCGGTGCGCGGCGGAGCCTCCTTGCCGCCCGTCCATGCGATGTACGACGCGTAGCCGAAGTCCGGGATGCTCGGGTGCAGCGTCGGCCACAGCTCGTGCTTGCCCCACAGCACGCCGGTGCCGCGCGGTCCGAACATCCACTTGTGCGTGCCTGCGGCGAAGAAGTCGCAGCCGAGCTGGCCGACCGGCGTGGCATCGACGCCGAAGCCGTGCACGCCGTCGACGCACAACAAGATGCGTTGCTCCGGTGGACGCTTCGCGTTGACCGCGGCGACCGCGTCGGCGATCGCGCGGACCGGCGTCTTGACGCCCGTGCCCGAGTGCACCCAAGTGATCGCGACGAAGCGCGTCGCGGGCACGATCGCCTTCGCGATCGCGGCGGCCATCGCCGGCGCCGAGGCCGCTTCCGGTCGCTCGTACATCGGCACCTTCCGCAGCGTCGCGCCGGCACGCGACGTCGCGAGGCGCAGCGACTCGTGGGTCGCGAAGTGATCGTGCGTGCTGGTGAGCACGTCGTCGCCGGCGCGCAGCGGCAGCCCGCTGTAG
>JACCYD010001080.1 GCA_013696695.1 Deltaproteobacteria bacterium
GCTCGGCGCCGGTCCCGACGATCTCGGCTCGCGGTTCGAGCGCATCGCTGCGCTGTCGTACGGCCGGCTCGGCATCCCCGGCCCGTCGCGCACTATCACGCGCAAGCGGCTCACCGACTACTTCACGTCGAAGGATGGCACTGGCCTCGCCGATATCACCGAGCGCTCGTACTTCTCGACCAACACGCTGCCCGGTGCGAGCCGGGTGTCGAACGAGAGCAAGCCCACGCTGGTCCGGCCGCAGCCGGCGCCACCGTCGAAGCTCAACGTGATGGCCGCCAATCGCGACGAGGGCACGACGATGCGCAACACCGCGGGCACCTGCCTCGCGCGCTATCGCGTGCAGGACGACGTGCTTCAGTTCTCGCTCGACGACGAGTGCATGCTCGATCAGCTGGCGGTGATCCTGCCGGAGGTCGCGGCGTACGAGACCGGCCTGCTCGACTTCTTGTTTCGCGGCGAGCTGACACTCCAGCCCGGTGGCCAGATCACGATCGCCAGCCCCACGGACATCGTCCTCGGCGCTGGCACCATCGACGTCCTGGTGGAAGACGAGCGAGGCGTGCGCACGAAGCTGGTCTCCGTGCCGGTCACCGGCACCGATCCGGTGCTCGCGCGCGTCGCGACGCCTGCGGCCGGCATCCGCGTGGTCGCCGTGTTCCGCGGCACCGATGCCGCGGGCGAGCCGATCGTCTCCGTCGGCGGGCTTTCGCTCAGCGCCCGTTAGCGCGACAGTCGGCCATGGCGAAGAAGCGGCGCGACGACGAGCTCGATGCGCTGAGCCGCGTGTTCGCGTCGCTCGACGAGGCGCCGCCCGGACTGCACGACGTCGAGCCGCCCTCGCCCAACCTGCCCGCCGGGTTACCGCCGCAGCTGATCGAGCTCTACGCCCATTGCGATGGCGTCCGCCTGTTCGTCGACACCGTCGAGGTGGTGCCCGCGAACGGCGTGACCACACCGGTGCCGGGTCGCTGGCGGTTCGCCGAGATCGAAGGCGAGGGCATCTCGATCGACGTCCGCGGCAAGATCTGGCGCGACGACGAATCGCTCGACGACGCAGTCTGCGACGGCACCCGCCTCGATCGCTGGCTGTCAGGCATCGTCGATGCGACGGCGCTGTTTTACGACGCTGACGGCGAGTTCGCCGAGGACGCATTCGACGAGGAGGGCGAGATCAGCCCCGAGATTCGCGAGCGTTCGCTACGTGCCCAGCTCAAGCGCGATCCATCGGCGCCCGGTCCGCGCTGGCGCCTTGCCCTCGCGCTCCTCGATCAAGCGCTGCTCGAGAAGGCGCGCGACCAGCTCGAGCAAGTGGTCTCCGACGATCCCGCGTTCGCGTGGGCGTGGCTCGATCTCGCGCGGATCTCCGAGAAGCTCGGCGACCTGAGCAACGCGGCCGACGAGCTACGCATGGCGGCCGACACCGCCGAGGCGATGCAGCATCCCCAAGCCGGCTACTTCTTCGCGCAGATGGCTCGTCTCGCCGCGCGCACCGGCGACGAGGTCGGTCGCGCGCAGGCAGCGAGCAAGGCCTCGCTCCTCGGCACCGATCTCAAGCAAGCGCAGCTGACCGGCGCACGCGCGTCGCTCGAGGCCGGCGATCATGCGTCGGCGCAGGGCCTGCTCGAGCTGCTGCGCGCCGTGTGGCCGCGCGACCTCGAGGTGCTCGATCTCGCGCGGCTTGTCGACGCCGCGACGAACTAGCGGTCAGCGGAAGACGGCTTGATCGGCCGGGATGCCGCGCGCTTCGAGCTCGCTGTAAAACCGCGGTACCGTTCCCGTCGCGCTGTGTGCGTTGTTCCCGAACTGGAACAGCACATGGGTGTCGAACGACGTCTCGGTGCTGCCGACGATCTCTTCGATCGCCATCACTTTGATCGTGCCATCGGCCCAGCGGGTGACGTGGATGACGATCTCGAACGCCTGCGCGACGAGCTCGCGGAGCGCGCCGTCGATCATCCCGCCCCCCGGCGCGATCCGACCGAGCGTGACCAGCCGATTCAGCGCGGCCTGCGAGCTCTCGCCGCTCATCGCGACGATCGCTCCGTCGATCCCGGAGCACAGCGAGCTGACCAGTGGCAGGGCCTCACGACCCTTGACGTCACCGACGACCAGTCGATCGGGGTTGAGCCGCACGGCCGTCTCGAGCAGATGCGCGAGATCGATCGACGGACCACGGCCGTTGCCGGGACGCGTCTCGAGCTGGATCCACTCGTCGCGACCGATCGCGAGCTCCGCGACCTCCTCGACGGAGACCACGCGCTCACCGGCGGGCGACGCACCCGCCAGGGCGGCAACCAGCGACGTCTTGCCGGAGCCCGGACCACCACACACGAGGATGTTGCGGCGGGCCGTGACACAGGTGGCGAGGAAGTCGGCCATGCCCGGCGACAGCGCACCCTGGGACGCGAGCTCCGACAGCGCCGGCATCGTCGCAGGCGTCTTCTTGAGGACGAGGCAGGCGCCGCGCGCGGCGACCGGCGAGACGGCAGCGGTCAGCCGCGTGCCATCGCGCATCCGCAGATCGACGATCGGATGCGCATCGTCGATCGTGGCACCGGCTTCGGCGACCAGCCGCTTGACGACGCGCTCGAACGTATCGTCCGACGAGAATGCCTTGCCCGAGCCACGGAGCTGGCCATCTTTGCCGACCACCACGCGGTCGCGACGGTCGATGATGATCTCGTCGATCTTGTCGTCGCCGAGGAGATCCTCGAGGGGACCGAGGGCGAGCGCCTCGTTGAGCGTCTCCTTGATCAGCGTCTCTTGATCGATGTACTTCGGCAACTCGCCGGAGGTCTCGAGCGTCTCGACGAGATCGATCGTCGCCCGCTCGGCACGCTGCCAGACATCTTCTTCGTGCAGGCGCTCGAGCGGAATCTTGTCGATGTCGAGCTTGGCCCGCAGACGCTCGAGGATGTTCGACTGCAGGTCGAGCATCT
>JACCYD010001091.1 GCA_013696695.1 Deltaproteobacteria bacterium
GCCGTCGTCTCGATGCTCACCAAGATGTTTTGACGATTGAACGGCCACGTCGCCGTTGCCGTCGCCGTCAAGGTTCACGACCACGACCACGACCACGACCACGACCACCACGACTACGTCCAATTAGCGACGCCCCCTAGTCAGCCGGACTGTCGGCCGGCTTGTCGCCATCGGAGGTGAACGAGACGCTGAACGCCTCGGTCGGAGCAGGCGTCGAGCCCGATGGCTGGCCGGCGACCGTCTCGTGCGGCGGAATGGCGCCCAGCATCGCGAGGCCTTCCTCGAGGTACGCGATGAACCGCGCGCGATCGAGCGTGTTCTCGCGAGCCTCGCGCTCGGTGTTGTCGAGCGACGTGCGGAGATCGCGGACTTCCTGGTTGAGCGCCTCGGCTTCGCGCTGCGAGGTGCGCATCCGCTCGTCGAGGATGCCGTTGTCGGTCTCGAGACGCGCGATGGCTTCCTTGGCGTCGGAGATCTCGCGCTGTAACTGCTTCTGGGTCTCGCGCAGCGCCGTCACGGTCTGATCGACCAGCTTCTCGCGATCGGTGGCGCTCTGCTTGGTCTGCTCGAGTGTGGCGGTCAGGTTGTCGCGCTCGGCGGTCAACCGAGCGACCTCGGTAGCGTGTAGGCGACCGGCCGCGGCCTGGCCGGCGGTGTGGGCCTCGACCTGTTGTGCGAGCTCGCGCGCGTGGGCTTCGTTGCACTCGGCGAGAGCGCGTTCCGCTTCCGTCTTGGTGGCCGCCAGCTCGTCCGCAAGCCGGCTGCGCTCCTCGGCCAGCGTGCGCGCTTCGAGCGCCTTCGGCTCGAGCTCGCCACGCAGCAGCGCCATCGATTTCTCGTGGCTCTCGCGCAGGCTCGCGAGCTGGTCTTCCTGCGCCTTCTGGAGCCGACCGGTGGTGGCGGCGAGCGCGGCTTCCGCGGATTCTGCCGCGGCCCTGCGGTCGAGCTCGAACTGCCCCATCTCGTTGGAGTGCTGGGTCTCGAGCGCTTCACGCTCGGCGGTCCACCGCTGTTGCGCGTCGGCGAGCACCGATTCGAGCTCGCGAATACGCACGAGCGAGATCACCTTCTGCTCGCGCTCCTCGTCACGTGCGCGCGACACTTCGTCGGCGGCATCGCTGATCTCCTGGAGCCGCTTTTCCATCCCCTGGGTGTGGGTCTGGTAGGCGATCAGCTCTTCGATCCGCTGATCCTTCGCGCGCGATTCCTCGGCGAGCGTGTCGTGGGTGGTGGCGATCGCGAGCCGGTTCTCGGCTTCGGTCGCGAGCTCGTCATCCTTGTTCGCGAGCTCGCGCTGCGCGTCGGCGAGCTGGCGCTGCAGGCGAGACAGCTGGCGCCGGAGAGCGAGCTCGGTGTCGGCGGCTTCGCCGGACGGGCGCGGCGGTAGTGTCGGCGCGCTGGTCACCGGCTTGGCGCGGCGTGGCGCTGGCTGTGAAGTCGCCGCCGGTCGCGACGGGCGAGCTGCGGGACCGTCGAATACGCGATCGACACGAAGACCTTCGCCGGTGTTGTCGCCGTCGTCCGCGTCTCGTCGCGGATCCGACCCAGGACCGACTTTCTTCGTCACGCTTCGTACGATATCGCCGAATCGACGCGGCGTACGAGTGCACGCCACCTAGATCGTCATCGCAACAGGCTCTCGATCACCGCCTCGACTGCCTCGAGATTTCCCGCACCCAGTGTCACGTAACGCACGACACCGGTGCGATCGACGACGACCATCATCGGTAGCGCCGAGGCGTTGTAGACGCGTGCCGCGGCCGCCTTTTCGTCGCGGCCGATCAGGTACGCGAGCTTCTGCTCGTCGACCAGCTTGGCGATGTCGTCGCGGTCTTCGCTCGACAACCCGACGACGCGAAGCCCTCGCGGCGCGTATTTCGCGTGCCATTCGTTGAGCTTCGGGAGCGTCGTTAGACATGGCCCACACCAGGTCGCCCAGAAGTCGACGAGCACGACATTGCCGGCGAGCCCGGCGAGCGAGATGCGGGTCTTGCCGTCGAGGTCCACCGCGTCGAATGCCGGTGCGCGCGTGTTGACCATGGCGCGCAGGGCGGTTTGTTGCTTCGAATCCTCCAAGTAGTCATCCGAGAAATCTGGGGTCGGGATCGCGGCGACGGCGATCGCCTCGTCGAACACCGGGGTGAACGTCGCGGTGTCGCTATCCTCCGCGGAGCGCCGCAGTGCGTAGGTCTCGCGATCGATCCACAACGTGGTCTCGCCGTCGTCGCGCTTGCCAGTGATCACCCAGCACGGGCGCTCGTCGATGACCTCGGTGCCGGTGAGCCGTGGCTCGGCAAGCTTGGGACGTGGCGCCGCGCTGGGCTCGAGAAGATTGGTGAGCAGCCGGATCACGCCGCCTGACGGCTTGGTGGCGACCGCGATCGCGACCCCGATCCCGGGACCGTCGTTGGTGGTGCGCGAGGGTGCGTACCACCGACTATAGGTGTGCGTCGGATCGGCCCAGATCACGAACCCGCGTTGCGGATCGGTCTCGTTGCGGACGTCGAAGCGAAACCGCGCGCCGCGCACGAAGGTGGTCGTGAAGCCGAGCGTGGCAGACGGATTTCGTGCGGTGCCGTGGTCGGCGTAGGTCTTCGCCGCGGCGTACTTCGCCTCGAGCTTGGCGAGGATCTCTGCGGCGGACGGCTCGTGCGTGGGCTTCCGGTTGGTCACCGAGGGCGCGCCGCAGGCAACCATGCCCACCAGCAGCAACATCGTCCGTGTCACGCAGCGAGCGTAGCATCTGTTCTGGATCACTTGAGGTGCCGCGGCTCGTCGCCGGGGAGCGGCGGAGCAAACAGCGCACGACGACGATCCTCCGCGCCGCCAGATTCCACCGTCGGCAACCAGCGGATCGTCAGCTGCGGCCCGTGGCCCCACGGTGCCCACAACGAAGAGCGGCCAGCGCGGCTGCCTGGCAACTCGCCGTGGGTGATCTGCTGCTGTGATCGCGGCAGCTTGCGCGTGCAGACGACCGGCACACGCGATGCTCGGTGCTGCCGCGTGCGCCATCACCCCGGTCTCGGATTCGTCGCCGTCACGCTGCTGTCCGCGAGCACCCCATCGATCGCTGCACCTTGCAGCGCGTCAGAAGACGAGCTCGCGTGGAACGGCGTCGACCTCGCCGAGATCGGCGGCGACACCGGCTGGTTCCCGTCGAGCTTCCCCGCGCAGCTCCGCCTCGTCGGCCGAGTCGTCGGCGAGACCGCGGTCAGCGCGAGCACGTCGTCCTCGGTGTGCTGGACCGAAGCGATGTCTGGCCGGATCGACGGCACGCGCGGATCGGGATACCTCGATGTCGCGTACGGCGCCGACATTCACCTCTACGCGAAGGTCGACACGTCGATCCTCGGGAAAGCGATTTACTGGTCGGGGGAGATTCCGCTGCCGTACATCCCCCGCGACCTGATGGTCGCCGGGTCGACACCGTTCGACCCGACGCTCGACGCGCAGGTCGATGCGCGGGTCTCGGATGGCACGTCGCCGATCACCCTGGTGTCGAGCAACGTGATCGGGGACCTGATCGGCATCGTCGGGATCTCCGGTGGGCTGCGGGTCACCGTCACGCCGTCGATGGTCACGGAGTACCGCACCACGACCGCGCACCTCGGCACCGCGAGCGCGACCTCGGCGACCCACGAGCTGTCGGTGACGCGTCCCACCGCCGGCTTCGACGACTCGATCGAGCTGCCGGTGTCGCTCGCCGGCATCGTTCGCTACGCGCCGACGCTGACGTTCGCTGCACGGTTCGACATCAAGATCTTCGGCTACCGCGTGGTCGACTGGGAGCTGTTCCAGGTGCCGATGACGCTGCCCGCTCTCGAGCGCAAGGTGACGATGACCTCGGACACGCCGGCCCACTTCGCGTTGCCGGTGCTCGACGGCCTCGGTGAGGGAGCACGCATCGACTTCGCGAGCGGCGCCACCCAGCTCCTCGCGATCCGCAACCGCGGCGAGCTCGCGTTGACGATCGATCCGGCGTCGGTGCCCGCGGGCGTCACGGTCGAAGCGATCGACATTGCACCTGGTGCCAGCGCCCAGCTTCGTGTCACCGCGACCGACGACGCGTTCGCTACTGGCAGCAAGACGTTGCTGCTCGCGACCTCCGATCCAGACCACGCGCAGATCTCGATCGAGCTCGGTCGCGAGGTCGGCGGTACCGACCCCGGCATGGTCGAGGACGAGCCCGAGGCGGGCGGCTGCTCGACGGGTGGTTCGTCGACGGGTGGTGTGGTCGGGCTGATCGCGTTGGTCGTGATCCGTCGTCGTCGCAAAGCCTGATCTCGCGCGGGTTGTTACGCGAGGCCGGCGGCGCGGGCTGCGAGGATCGTCGGGTGCTTGTCGGGCGCGGTCGCGTGGATGGCTTCGCCGGGGACCGCGTGCTTCTGGAGCAGCGCGATCGCGGAGACCTCGAGCGCGACCCGATCCTTCCCAGCGAGCACGACACCGAGATCTGCCGTCGCGGGCGAACCATCGCGGCGCGTCGGTCCACCGGCGATCAACGCGCGGTAGCCGTCGATCACGGTCAGCCGCGGCGCGATCGCGCGATGAACGTCGGCGATCTGGTGGTGGATGAGCTGCGCGTCGTGGGAGCGCAAGTTGCCGGGGCGCGCACGATCACGTGCGTTGACGAGGCCGAGCAGATTCTTGAGCCCGAGCGTGACGCCGGAGATGAAGTGCGTCTTGAGACAGGCGAGGTTGATCAGGTGATCGGCCTCGACCGCGATCCGCGGCAGTCGGAACGGTGGCTTCCAGTGCGGGACGAGCTTCGGATCGATCTCGATCCAGTCGATCGAATCGTCGAACACGACGAGCTTCGCGCCAGTATCGCGAGTCGCGCCGGCGATGCCGTTCGCCTCGAGGTTGCCGGCAGTGTCGTCGTCGCCCCAGAACGAGCGATCTCCGACCGTGACGTGCGCGCCGGCGGCGATCAGCGCGCGCGCGATCGTGCGCACCGTCGTCGGGCTCGTCGAGTAGGGAAACGGATCACCGGAGTTGGTGTTGACCTTGAGCAGCACGCGATCGCGGCGCCGCACGAAGCCGAGCCCGCCAGCGCGCTCGATCGCGGCAAGCACCGCCGCGGCGTGATCGGTCGCGTCGGGGGCACTCTCGCCGAGACGACAGCCGCCGAACGGGAGAGCAGCGGCGAGGCCGAGCAGGGTGCGGCGGGTGAGCATGGAGGAGAAGACGGCGGGGCGACGCCGGCGTTAACGACGCAGATCTCGTGTGCGCACGCCGACCTACGCGACCGCGAACTGGTCGTAGAGCTCGCGCAGCGCGGCACGCAGGTTGCCGTGATGGCGGGCGTAGAGCGCATCGCGATCGACGGCGAGCTCGTGCACCGAGCGACCCGTGAGCTCGCGAACCAGGTCGTCGAGGAGAGCGGGCGAGGTCGAGAGCTGTGCGAGCGTCGGGAGCCAGCCGGGCGCATGCAGCGTGCCGAGGATCGCGGCCGCGACGCGGGTGCGCCGGACCAGCCACCAGCGATCGAGCCGTGGTAGCAGATCCGCGCCGTCGACGAAGACCACGTGATCGGAGCCGACTGGTGCGAGCACCGCGCGGTGTTCGGCCGTGAGCTCGCGTGCGTCGCGTCGCAGCTGGATCCAGATCGTGCTGAAGCCCTGCGCGTGCACGTGCGCGGCGAGCGCGTGCAGCAGCGTCGTCTTGCCGGAGCCCTCGGCGCCGACCAGTGCGCCGCGACCGAGATCGCGCGCGCGTGCCCACAGCGCCTCGACACCGGGACCGCGAAACCGCAAGGCGTGCAGGCGATCGACTCCGAACGGATTGTCACGCGCGCGCAAGCTGGACCTCCCTGCCGCGCGGCGCGATCACGACTTCGACCTCGGTCGATGCACCATCGGTCGTCGCAGAAACGAAGTAGAGGACCGAGATCAAGGTCCCCGAGAAGCTGAAGGGCTGGAAC
>JACCYD010001113.1 GCA_013696695.1 Deltaproteobacteria bacterium
GTGCAAGCGCGGTCGCCAGGTGGGCGATGGTGGAGAACCGATCGTCGACGTCCTTCGCGAGGCAGCGCTCGAGCACCGATCGCAGCTCCGGGGCGAGCTGCGGCGGTCGGATCGGCGACGTCGACACCGCGATCACGAGCTCGGCGAAGTTATCGGCATCGAATGGCAGCTGACCTTCGACCAGCTCGTAGAGCACGGCACCGAGCGCCCAGATATCGGCGCGGTAATCGACGTTGCGCGCGTCGCGCATCTGCTCCGGCGCCATGTACGCCGGCGTGCCGAGGATCGATTGCGTCTGGGTCAGGCGCTTGTCGTAGTGGCGTGCCGACTTCGAGATCCCGAAATCGAGCACCTTCACGATCGATCGCTTCGCGGGCAGCTTCGCGAGGAACAGGTTCCCGGGCTTGATGTCGCGATGAACGATGCCGTGACCATGCGCCTCGGCGAGGGCCTCGCACGCTTGCATGATGTAATCGACGGCCAGCGTGACCGGGAGTGGTCCCGCTTTGACGAGCTTGCCGAAGTCGTCACCCTCCAGGAGCTCCATCACCATGTAGGGTGCGCCCGTGGGGAGCTTGCCGACATCGAGCACGCGTGCGACGTGCTCGCTCTTCAGCTGTGCGACCAGCCTGCCTTCGCGCTCGAACCGACCGAGAGTCTGGGCGTCTGCCTCGCGGTCATCCCGCAAGATCTTGATCGCGACTGATTCGCCGAGCTCGAGGTGCTGGGCCTTGAGCACGTAGCCGTAGCCGCCGGCGCCAAGCATCCAGTCGACGCGATACTTGTCGAGCAGCACCGTCCCGGGAAGCGGCCCAGCCAGCGCTGCGAGCTCCGTCGGCTCGTCGGTGTGGTGCTCCACGCAGCTGCAAGCCTGCGCGCAAACCCCGGGTGGTGCAACAGGTGTGCGGACGTGGGTGACGAAGACAACGGGATTCCCGACGCGCGAGCAACGCGAGTTGCGATACGATGCGAGAATGCGCTCGGTGATCCTCGTCGTGACACTCCTCGGTGCACGCATCGCGAGCGCACAGCCCGATCCAAATGGTCCGCTGCCCGTCGATCCGCCGGCTCCCGAGCAACCCGAAGACATGCCACCAGCGGCGGTGCTGTTCCAGGAAGGCCGCACGCTCCTCGAAGCGGGCAATGCCGCGGAGGCATGCAGCAAGTTCGAGGAGTCGTACAAGCTCGAGGCATCGGCGGCCGGCACGATGCTGAACCTCGGCCTCTGCAAGGAGCAGCTGGGCAAGCTGGCAACCGCGCTCAAGTGGTTTCGGCGCGCACAGACTCGCGCCGCGGAGACCAACCTCGCCGACACCGAGAGCGCGGCTCGGGAAAAATCGGCTGCGCTCGCGGCGCGCGTCGCGACCATCCGGCTCGAAGTCAACGCGCCTGTCGGTCGGAACGTGACGCTCGACGGCGTGAAGATCGACGAAGTCGAAGCCGGCCGCATCGAGCTGGATGCCGGTCACTACGTGCTCGAGCTCGTCGCACCGGGCTCACCCACGGTGCGTCGCGAGCTCGACGTGATCGATGGCAAGGCGACCACGATCCCGCTCGTCACCTCACCGCCGCCGGCTCCCAAGAAGTACGAGATGGTCGATCTCGGAGCGACGCAACGCCGGCGGTCGAATCTGATCGGCGCCGCGGGAGTCGCGCTGGTGGTTAGCTCTGGGGTAGTCGGCCTCGTGGGCAAGCTGCAGTACAACGATGGCGAGTCGCCCAAGGACTGGGATCGCTGGAAGACCGTGGTGCGATATGGTGGCAGCTCGCTGTTCGTCCTCGGAGCCGCCGCCGTGACGTATGCCGTTGTCCTGCGTCGCACGGCGCCGGGCAAGGAACGTCGCGAGGTGATCGCGGCCCCGGTGATCGCTCCCGGTCACCTCGGCTTTGCGCTCGCGCGGTCGTTCTGATGTCTGCGATACTGGTCTCGGTGCCTGTTCGGCGACTTGCTCTGATGCTCGGACTTTCATCCCTCGCCGCCTGCGATGTCGTGTGGGGGCTCTCGGGAGAGCCGGGTCCATGCGACCTCGACAGCTTCGACGGCGCGACGTCGTCGGACGCGATCATGTCCGGTGATCTGTTCACGGTCTCGCAAGGCACCAACCGCGTCGTCGTCGCGGCTGAGGGCAACGTGTTCGAGCATCCGCTTGCGGGTGGCGATCCGGCACAGCTCGATCTCGGGATCTACCCGCCGCTCGCGGTCGCGCTCGCGCCCGAAGGCACGCTGCTGTTCCACTCGGGCGCGATCGAGCCGCCGCTGCTGCAGATGGCGACGCGCGATGCCGCGGGCGTGTGGACCAACACCGATCGCAAGCCGCCGAAGGGCATCGTCGCCGGCGTGCCGACGGCGCTCGATTTCGGACCGCGCCGCGTGCTCGTCAGGCTCCGGTTCGGGTTCTCCGAGGTCCAGGAATACGTGGACGATGGCGTCGCGTGGAATCCGGTCGGCGAGCCGCAAGTGATTCGCGGCTTTCGTCCGCCGAACCTGACACCGAGTGGCCTGACGATGGTGTTCACCGACTTCGACGAGCTCGGCCAGCACTTCGTGTTCGCCGCGAACCGCGATTCCACCGACGAACCATTCGGCGATCCGACGTTGCTGCGAACCACGGAAGCCGACGCCCACGATGCTCAGCTTGTCGGCACGCGCTGCAACACGATGTTCGTCAACGAAGCAGGTTCTCTGAAGAGGCTCGACCGATGAAGCGCTTTGTCGCGATGTACCTGCTGGTAGCCGCGTGTGGTGGTGATCCGGATCCGATCGCGCCCGATGGACCGGCGCCGGTGCAGCCGGGTGGGCCGGTGACGATCGCGATCACGGTGGCTGGTCAGCCGCGGGCGAACGTCGAGGTGATGTTTCAGAATGCGGATTCTGTCGTCGTCGCGCAAACTGTCACCGATGCCGAGGGCTCGGCGAGCGGGAACGTCGAGGCCGGTGGTTACGTCACCGTGATCGAGCCGCGCCCGCAAGCGGGGTCGCGCGATCGACTGTCGACGTTCGCAGGGGTGCAACCGGGTGATGCGCTGCGGCTCGAGCTCGACCCACCGGCACCGGTGGTCCAGCCCGAGACGTTCTTGTTGAAGATCAACCTCGATCCCGACGGGGCCGGGCACATCGTCGAGACGTCATGTGGCCGGGCGGACTCGCCGGGAGTCGTCGATCCCGAGGAGGTCACGCTGTTCGGTTGCCAGGGTACTGCCGACATCTTGGTGGTCTCGGTCGACGACACCGGCGAGATCTTCCACTCGCACTTCCATCGCGCCCAGGATCTCGATCCGAACACGCCAGTCGATCTGTCGTCCGGCGTCTACGCCGCCTTCGAGCCTTCGACGGTAACGTTCGACGCGCTACCCGCGGACACCTCGTTCGTCGGAGTGTATCGCGCGATCAAGACGACGCGCGGCGTGGTGTTCGACGTGTCGGGTGGTGCGACGGCTTCGTCGCGAACCGCCACGATCAACCTGCCGACCGAGTTCGATCAACGCGACGTGTTGCTGACGTCGAGCACGCCGTTCCCACCGCCCGGCGCGTTCGGTCAGCACACGCTGATCGAGTGGGATCCGATCGTGTCGACGGATTACACGCTACGCGTGGCGGACAACCAGGTGCTGCCGTTCACGTCGCAACCCACCTACGATCCGGCGTCGCGAACCGCGAGCTGGACCGAGGGCGCACTGGGGCAGGCTCCAAACTACGTGCAGGTGTCACTCAACATTTTCCGCGATGACATCCCGGAGGGACGGGGCTGGGATTGGCGGATGGTCGCGCCACGCGACGGCACGTCGTACGTGTTCCCGACGCTGCCGCCCGATGCCAGTGACTTCGAGCTCAACGTGATCGACGGCGATGTCAGCACGGTCACTGGCCTGACGACCGCGAAGCTACCTGCGGGCTATGACGACAAGGTCGTGCGCGAGCGTGCGTTCGGTGATGTCAAGGCGCAGATCGAGGGTGAGTCCGGTCAGCTCGTCATCCAGACGCTCGCGGATCTCGAGCCGACCGAGCCCGGGCTCTAGTTCGATAGACGCTCGGGGTGACTTTCTCGACGCGTCGAAACAGCGTCGAGAAGTGCTGCGGCGAGGCGCAGCCGACATCGTACGCGATCTCGGTGATCGGCGAGTCGGTGTCGGCGAGCAAGCGCTTCGCGAGTCGGAGGCGTGCGGCATCGAGCTCGCGCTGGAACGACGAGCTCGCGCTGCCGAGATCGCGCTGCAAGCTGCGCGAGGCGCGCGACAGGCACTTCGCTGCCTTCGCGAGGGATGCCTCTTCGAGGTGCGCGTCGAGCCATCGTCGCAACTCGACGACGATCGGCGAGATCGAGCTCGCGCCCGAGATCGCGTGGTCGAGCGTGTCGACGATCGATCCGGCTCGCAACCAGGCCGCCGCCGCCGGCAGATGATCGAACACGCGGACCGGGTAGGGCGCACCGGCGACCTGGTAGAAGCCGGCGACGGTCGCGCCGAGCAAGCCGGGTGGTCGCACCAGCGCGACACGGGTGACGCGCGTGCGAAACGTTTGCCAGTGCGTCTTCAAGTAGCTCGCGAGCACGCCGAACGCGCGCGGATCGCCCGCCTCGAGTCGCCGCACGTCGATCAGCGACGCGTGGTCGGCGACGTCGCCGGCGAGCTCGCGCGCGAGCAGCGGCACGAGGCGACGAACGTCGGCCTCGCTGGGCTTGCCCCACAACGCGAAGCCCCACAGCGTCGGCCGCGCGCAGAACACCAGGCCGCGCGGCACACCCAGCCACGCACCGACGGGATCGGCGAGGTAGTCGTCGGCATCGGCGGCGGCGCGCACGCGATCAGATCACGCGACCCTGCATGCCTCGTCCGACTTGACCGAGGATCGCGCCGACGAACGCCGACAAGAAGCCGATGCCCATCACGACCAGGCCGCCCGTCGGGTTCACGCCGAACAGCACCACGGGGCCGAGCACGAGCAGCAAGCCGAGACCGCCCCAACCCAAGATGTGCGACAGGTTGACGAGCTTCTGAGCGGTCTGACGGTTGTCCGTAGGGGGAGCCGGTTGCGGTGCGGTCATGCGACCAGTCTGACGCCGTGGCGCGATCATGTAAACGGTTGGCGTGTGCGTAGGAGCGAGGGGTGGGCGAATTGGTTACCAAGAGGCATGGCATTCGACTTCTTCATCGCGCTCGACGGACACGGCTTGAACGGCTTCGAAGGCTTTGCCGGTGTGGCGCGCCTGCGCTGCCAACCAGAGAACAATGTCTGGGAACCCGAGGTGAAGTTCTTCGACGGCGTCGCCGGCGGTCACGCCGTGCAGCTCGCGCCCGACGGCAACATCGGATTTCTCGGCAATCTGTCGCAGCAGCTGGTGTTCTTCGACCCGCGCACGCTCGAGGAAGTCACGCGCTATTCGACGCTGCGATTTCGCGCACCGGAGCTGTTCTACGAGAGCCAGACGCACGTGGTGTGGCTCGATGCGGACAGCTTCGTGACGGCGATCGGTAGCGAGCTCTGGAAGTTCTCGCTGCGTGACCTCGAGCATCCGGTGTCGATCGGCGCGCACGGCGTCACGCTGCCGCATGCGATCAAGCGCTCGCCGTCCGGGAGGTATCTGTTCTACGGCGCGATGGACGTCGCCGGCAGGTACGCGAACCAGCTCGGCGTGTTCGATCTCGAGTCCGGAACCGCGCGCGTGGTTGGCTTGCCGGCGACCGCGTGGCATCTCGGCGTCCACCCGACGCGCGACGTCTGCTACGTGCCGACGCAGCGCTGCATCCCGCAGGACGGCGACTTCACCGAGTACGCGATCGCGCACTTCAAGAACTATCTGTTCGAGGTCGATGGCCCGACGGCGCAGGTGACGCGGCACCTCGCGATCCCGAAGGACATGCCCGGTGCGCTGACGTCGGACGTGATCGTCACCGAGGACGAGGTCATCTACAACTGCTGCGCGTCGGGCGTGCTCGCGCGCGTCGACCTCGCCGGGTTCTCGCACGTGCGCTGGGTCAACGAGCGCCCGGGGCCGCGCGAGCAGCTGCGCGCATGGCGCGCTGGCGTCGGCAACCTCGTCGAGGTGCTGTCGCGCGTCAACCTGCCGGATGCGACGCACTGGTTCATCAAGGCGATCCGGATCGCAGGTGGCAGCGCCGTCGACGGCAGCTACGGGCTCGGCCTGTCACCCGACAAGCGGTTCTTGCTGTCGGCGCATCGGGGGCTCAACGAGGTGATCGTCTATCGCTATCCCGATCTCGGGGTTCACACCCGCGTTCGATTCCCGCCGCTGTCGACGTTCTACAAGCACCTCGGACGCTACGACGATCCGCGCCTCGGCTTTCACCACGCGACGCTGCGGGAGATCGGAGAACGGAAATGAGCAAGGTGACATTTACGCCCGTCGAGAAAGTTAGCTCGTTTCGCCGGATGGCCGCGGGCATGTGGAAGGCGCCGCGCGATCCGTCGATCTACGGCAGCATGGATGTCGATGCGACCGCTGCCTTGATTTTCCTGCGCGAGCACGGCGAGGCAAACGGCACCAAGGTCACGATCACGCACCTGGTCGCCCGTGCCGTCGCGCTGGCGATGCGCGAACAACCGGAGCTCAACGCGAAGGTGCGCTACTGGGGCCGGCTCGAGCAGCGCTCGACGATCGACGTGTTCGTCACGGTCGCCACCGATGGCAACAAGGACCTCAGCGGTGCGCGCATCGATCACGCGGATGGCAAGTCCCTGGTGGCCATCGCTCGCGAGCTGCGCGAGCGCACGACGAAGATCCGCCGCGGCGAGGATGCGAGCTACCAGCAGAGCAAGCGCGCGTTCGACCAGATGCCGTGGTGGCTCGCGCGCCCGACGACATGGCTGACCGACCTGCTGGTCAACGAGCTCCACGTCGATCTGACGAGGCAGGGCCTGCCGCCGGATGCGTTCGGCTCGGCGATCGTGACCAGCGTCGGCATGTTCGGCATCGACTCGGCGTTCGCTCCGTTCGTCCCGCTCGCGCGCTGCCCGATGCTGATCCTGGTACCGGAGGTTCGCCCGCGGCCGTGGGCGGTCGGAGATCGCGTCGAGGTCCGCCCGGTGCTTCGGCTCTGCGCGACGTTCGATCACCGGATCATCGACGGCGCCGCCGCGGGCCGGTTCGCCGCGCGGCTGACCAAGCTGTTCGAGACCCCGCAACAGCTCGCGTGATCAGCGGCGAAGGGCGCCGGCCCACTTGCGGAACACGACATCGAACGCGTCGAGCTCCATGCCGACGACAGCCGCGAGCGCGGTCTTGCCGGTGCGGTCCTTGGTGTCCGCCGCGAACTTCTTGTAGAAGTCGCGCAGCTTGCCGTGGTCCTGCAGGTACTGGACGAGGAAGCGCGCGTACGCGTACGAGTCGTAGCTCGCCTCGTAGAAGCCATCGCGCGTGGTCTCGAGCATCTTCGCGACCGGCGGGATCGACTTGTTCCGGATCATCGACTGCAGGCCGGGGAGCCGCCAGTTGGTGGTCCCCCACATGTGGCCTTCACGCTCGCGCGGTTGCTCGTAGAGCGACGCGAGGCCCTCGTTGAACCACGCCGGCACGTTCGGGAAGTTCGCTTCCATGTACGGATGCACGAGCTCGTGTGACAGCGTGCCGGCGCCGGGCCCGATGTTCATGATCAGCGCGTCGTCCTCCGGCGAGTAGTAGCCGTACGGCGTCTCGGGCTCGTCGTTGAAGTACTTCTTCGCGCCCTTGCGATAGGTGCGCTCGTTCTTGAACAACCAGATCTCGATCAACTTGTCTGGGCGCTTCGAGAAGAAATCTTTCTCGATCAGGCCGGTCGTCCACTTCACGAAGTTGACGCGGCGGCTGAGCGCAGCACCGCCTTCATCGGTGATCACCACGAAGGGTGCTTCGACGACCACGAAGAAGCCTTCGCCGGCGAGCTTCTTCTGCAGCTCGGACTGGCGCGCCTTGAGGTCGGCCGCGCTCGGCTCGGCTGCTGCGATCGCGGGGAGGGCAATGATCGATGCGATCAGGAGTAGACGTTTCATCATGAGTGTCGCGACAGCATGACCTGGTGGTCGTTGCGCATGCTCGAACAATTTTATTGGGCGATCGTCGTCGGAAACGACGTGAATCACCCGGCGTCAGAAACTACCCAAGGCACGGCGTGCGACCGGTGTTTCACCTCGGCACGAAGAGCCGTAACCGGCTCGGGTTGCTATCGTAGATCGCCGGTATCGGCGGTCATGTCTCGAGAGCGCAGAGAGCTAGTTCCGTACGAGATCGCGATCGTGGTCGCGATCGCGGTGCTACCGCTGCCCGACGTGCTGCCGGTCGCGTTGCCGCTCGTGATCGTCGCGACGATCTCGCGCTCGATGCGCGGCAGGACGTGGAACGAGGTCTCGACGGGATCTGCCTCGCGCATGCTCGTCGGCATGCTCGCGGGTGCGATCGCGCTCGGGGTCGCGTTGCTCGCGGGGAGCCAGAGCTTGACCGCACTGTTCGCTCAGTCGGGCGAGCGCATCATCACGATGTCCGAATTCGCGACCGCGACAGAGCAGCCCTCGCTGATCGTGCTGTCGGTCGTTGCCGTCGCGATCACGGCGTTCGCACTCGAGCTCGCGTTACGCGGCTGGATCGTCGAGCGCGTGCTGGAGCTGTCGCCGGGTGCACCGGTGCTGCCGGTGCTCGTTGGTGCGGTCGCCGAGGCCCTGGTGACTCCGGGCGACATCCCTACGCGGATCGCCGCGGGTCTGTTCGGTGCCGGGCTCGGCTGGCTCTACGTCGCCGGCGGTCGCTCCATCGTGACACCCGTGTGTGCGCGGATGATGTTCCAGTGCGGGGCGGTGACACTCCAGGCGCTCCGCCTCGTATGATCGTTTCCTGGTGAATCGCGAGCCATCGCTGGTCGAGCAGGCGTCTGCCGCGCTGTGCAGGCTTGCCGATGCACCGCCGGCGGCCACGGCAGCACGGGCGGCGGTAGAAGAGATCGAGAGTGCGTCGCGACGCGTGCCGATGACG
>JACCYD010001114.1 GCA_013696695.1 Deltaproteobacteria bacterium
CGCGTGCACGGCGCCCTCGCCTCCGTCGCCACCATTGGCCAGGAAGCCGTCGATCTTCTGTAGCGTCGCGTAGAACTTCGAGAGCTGGCGATCGGCCTCTTCGAGGCTGCGGAAGCGAACGCCGATCGGCGTGCCCGCGGCATCTTTGACTTCCTCGACCTCGAACTCGATCGGCGACTGGAAGTGATGCGAGACGCAGAAGAACCGCAGCGCTTCGCCACCGACAGCCTCGGCGATCTGATCGCAGCCGAACACGTTGCCGAGCGACTTCGACATCTTCTCGCCGGCGAAGTTCAAGAAGCCGTTGTGCAGCCAGTACCGCGCGAACGTGTCGACGCCGTTGGCGCCTTGCGATTGCGCGATCTCGTTCTCGTGGTGCGGGAAGATCAGATCCTTGCCGCCACCATGCAGATCGAACGATTGCCCGAGATGTGCCTCGGTCATCGCCGAGCACTCGATGTGCCAGCCGGGCCGGCCCGTGCCCCACGGCGAGTCCCAGAACGGCTCGCCGGGCTTCGCGGCCTTCCACAACGCGAAGTCACTCGGAGCTCGCTTGCGCTCGTCGACGGCAACCCGCGCGCCCTCCTCGAGCTCGTCGATGTTCATCGAGCTGAGCTTTCCGTAGTGCGGCTTGAACGTCGACACCTCGTAATAGACGTCGCCCTCGATGGCGTACGCCTTGCCGGCCGCGACCAGCTTCGAGATCAGCTCGATGATCTGCGGGATGTGCGTCGAGACCTTCGGCTCGACATCGGGCGGCAGCACGTTGAACCGCCCCATGTCGCGGTTGTAGGCATCGGCGAAGCGCGCAGCGAGGGCCATCGGATCCTCGTTGTTGGCATTCGCCGCCTTGATGATCTTGTCCTCGACGTCCGTGATGTTGCGGACGTAGCGCACGTCGAAGCCGAGAAAGCTCAGGCTTCTCCGGATGGTGTCGAACGAGATCGCGGAATACGCATGACCGATGTGAGCGGGGGCGTAGGGCGTCGGCCCACAGACGTACATGCCGACCTTGCCGGGAACCATCGGCTCGAACGGAACCTTCTTGCGCCGCAACGAATCGTGCAGCAGCACCTGTGGGAGCTCGGACGGAGTGATCGACACGACAACCTCGTTTGTAGCACGGGCTATCGCCACGTCAGTTTCGAGGTCTGCGGATCGGAGACCGCGTTCGTCATCTGCTCGAGCCAGCGAGCTGTGTCATCGGGGCCCGCCGGTACGACGAGCCGCCAGACGAGCAGGGCGGTCTTCTCGCGACCCTCGACGTCGCGCTTCTCCTGATCGGTAACCACGCGGCGGGCGAGCACGTAGCGCGCATCGTTCGAGATCAGCGGTGAGTTGAAGGTCAGGCCGGGCGAGCTCGCGATCGTCCAGCGATGTTGCGCGATCGGATCGAGCAGCTCGATCGCGCCGCGGTTGACGAACACGATCGCCCCGGTATCGGGCGCCTGCACCGCCCGCTGGACGCCGGCGAGATCGAACGGTGCGCCCAGCGTGGCCGCGGGCTTGTCGAGCTCGACCACGTAGGCGATGCCGCTCTCGATATACGCGACCGCGCGATCCGGCCCGGCGATGCCGATCGCGGTGATCGCCTTCGGCAGCTCCGCGAGCGGACGCAGCTCGTTGGAGGGGTGCCAGCTGCTCAGCTTGCGACCCTCGGGGAACACCACGGTGCCGTCGGCCTGCACGAGGATCATCACCGGCACACCACCGGCGGGTGTCGTCGACTGCCGGCCGGTCTCGAGCTCGATGCGCCACAGCGTGCCGTCCGCGAACGCAGCGGCCACCCAGTGATTGCCCACGTCGTTGCGCGAGGCGGCGATGTGCACGAGACGCGCGGTGCGCGCGACCAGCGGCGTCCGCACCTTGCTCGAGATGTCGACCGCCTGCAGCGTGCCGCCGAGCGAGCCGAGGATCGCGCGATTGCCCGCGAACACGCAGAGGTCGCCGGGCCCGATGTCCTCGACGCCGCGGCCCTCGACGACGAGTCGCACGTGATGACTCGCATCGATCACGCACGCGGCGCGACCGTCGGGTGCCCCATCGATCGACAGCAGTGCCGGTGGAAACTGACCGAGCGGTTGCGTCTTGCGAGTCGCGAGATCGATCCACTCGGCCGGCGCGTCGGCGTACGCGGCGAGCACGCGGTTGTTGCCGGTGAACGCTTCGAGCACCGCGGCTTGCGTGCCCAGCCGGCGCGGCAACATCTCCGACAGGTTCCACACCAGCATGCGTCCCTCCATCATCCCGACGATGAATGGCGAGCGCGCAGACGCCTCGAGGACCTCGAGCCGACCATCCGGTAGGGGAATCGTGTGGTCGCCATCGTCGGTGAGCACGGCGAGCCCGCCGACGCTCGCGGCGACCATCGCGCCGTCCATCGATTCGCGCAGGCCGACCGCATCGCCAACCATCTGCTTGCGCGCGGTGGTTTCGGATCGCGAGACCACGCCAACTCCCATCGGGCCGATCGTGAACATCCGCTCCTGACTCCAGGCGAGGAACTGCCGCGCACCGACGCGAAACCGATGCACGAGCTGCGCGCCAGCATTGATCGCGACGTCCGCGGCGACCCGCTCGGTGGGCTCGCCGAGCTCGACGAGCAACGCGAGGTGCGCGCCATCGTCGGACCAATCGAGGTCGCGGACCTTGCCGAACATGACCTGCTGCGCGGGCAGGGCCGGCTGCGTGCGATCGTGAAGCAACAGGTGGTTCTCGCCGACCAGCGCGATCCACCGGCCATCGGGAGACGGGGCGATCGATTCAACGCCCTCTTCGAGAGGAATCTCGATCGGGTTTTTTCCGGCGAGGTCTAATTGCCACAGCTTGTGACCGTGGTCGGCCCAGTACGCGTTGACGCCGATGACCTCGAGGTCGACGATCCTCGACGGTGCGGTGACCACGGAGAGCTTGCTGCCGGTCGCGGAGTCGAGCACCGCGAGGTTGACGCCGTTCCACACCACGACGCGTTTCTCGTTGTCGGCGTAGCGCGCGCGCAGCGCCGGGCCTTGCGTCACCAGGATGCGCGACGTTCGCGCTGCGAGGTCATAGATCTGGACCGAGCCATCGGTGCCGGCGACCAGCACGCGATTGCCATCGCGCGACATCTCGAGCGACTCGACGTGCTTCGGCGCCGGCAAGCTCCACGCGACACCGTTCGCGCGCGCGGCGGAGGCGATCGATCGCACCTCCCGCCACTGCTTGAGGGCGAGCGGCTTGAGCATCGCGATCGCATCCGTCGGATTGCTCGCGACCTTGCTGCGCGCCTGCTGCAGCACCAGCTTCTCGTTCTTCTCCTCGGCGCGGCGCTGCGCGGCCTCGGCCACGACCTTCTGCTCCTTCGCCGCCCGCGCCTCGACATCCGCGCGATCACGTTCGCCGATCACGCGGGTCACCGCGATCGTCGCGACGATCGCCAGCGCGAACAGCGCCGCGATGATCGCGACCACGGCGACGCGGTACTTGTTGACGAACCGCGCGAGCTTCTCTCGCGGCGTGTAGTGGTGCGACGCGACCAGCTGCCCGGTGAGGAAGCGCTGCAGGTCGGCAGCGAGCTCCTTGGCATCCTGGTAGCGAAGCTTCGCGCTGGAGGCGAGCGCCTTGTCGACGATCGTCGTCAGCTCGGGCGGCACGCCGTTCACCAGCTCGGCGAGCGGCACCGGCGGCGCGCGCACCGCGTTGCGCATCATCTCGTCGGCGGTCTTCGCGTGATGCGGCGGCTTGCGCGACAGCAGGTGGTAGAGCGTCGCGCCGAGCGCGTAGACGTCGGTGCGTTCGTTGACCGCGTTGCCGCGCAGCTGCTCGGGCGCCATGAAGCCGGGCGTGCCGAACACGATGCCGGCGCGCGTCTTGAGCGCGTCGTCGTCCTCGATCACCCAGTTCGCGGTGCCGCTCTCGGTGTCGGGCTCGCCCTTGACCTTCGCGAGCCCCCAGTCGATCACGATGGTCTCGCCGAGCTGGCCGCACAGGATGTTCGACGGCTTGATGTCGCGATGGATGATGCCGCGATCGTGCGCGTGCGCCACGGCTTGCGCGGCGGCGACGACGTGCGGGATCAGCGCGAGGCGCTCGTTGAGCGTCTCGGCGGTGGCGACCAGCCGCTCGAGCGGGAGCCCGCCGATCTTGCGCATGACGTAGAACGGCGCGCCGTCGGCCATCGTGCCGGCGTCGTGCACCGGCACGATCGACGGATGCTCGAGTCGCGCGGTGATCTGCGTCTCGCGCTCGAAGCGGCGCACCGACTCGGCATCGAGGGCGAGGGCCTCCTTGAGCGCCACCGTGCGGCCGAGCCGGGTGTCGTTGGCCTCGACGACGCGACCCATGCCGCCGCGGGCGATCTCGTCGCCGAGCTCGTAGCGCGGCGGGATGCCGGGCGGCGCGGTGGAGACCTCGCCTCCAGTAGCGCGAATCGTCGGCATGCTCGGCGTCATCGCATCGGGGCGTTCGCCCGATTTCATCTGAATCGTCGGGGGCGCATCGGCAGGGTCATCGTCTGCCGTGGCCACGGAACGAGTATGCCAGGTTGTATCCGGCACGGTGCCGGGGCGGAACCGTGTTACTCGCGACGTGGAATGCGAGCGATGAGATGAAGATCCTGGTTGCCCTGGTCTGTGTTTGCGCGCTGCTCGGTGTTGTCCACCTCGCCGCGTCGATCGTGATCCCGTTCCTCCTGGCGCTCGCGCTGGCAACCGCGTTTCAGCCGATCGGAAGTCGCATCGCGCGCCGCGGCTGGCCTCCGCTGGTGTCCGCGATCCTGTCGACCCTCGCCGTGCTCGTGATCGTCGGCGGGGTCGGCGTCGTGGTCTATCTCGCGGTGTCCGATCTCGTCGCCTCGCTTCCCGTGTACTCGATCAAGCTCAGCGGGTTTCAAGAAAGCTTCGCGGACTGGCTCGACGCACGATCGATGGCCTCGGCGGCGCAGTCGGTGCGCACGTTCAAGGTGACGTCGCCGATGATGA
The DNA here is from genome assembly GCA_013696695.1 of Deltaproteobacteria bacterium. Taxonomy (GTDB): domain Bacteria; phylum Myxococcota_A; class Polyangia; order Haliangiales; family Haliangiaceae; genus JABFXX01. The sequence continues at coordinate 4,959 of JACCYD010001114.1, forward strand.
GCTACGCGCAATCGTCGCTGCTCGGGGTCGGCGGCTATCTGCAGACGTTGTTCTTCGTCCTCGTGATCACCGCGTTCATCCAGCTCGAGGCGCGGCACTACCGTCGCAAGCTGATCAAGGCGTTCGAGGGGCCGGCACCGCTGCGCGGCATCGTCGCGGGTCTCGCGGAGGTGCAGCGCTACATGCTCGTCAAGGTGATCCTGAGCGCCGCGAACGGCACGTTCCTCGGCGTGTGGTGCTGGATCTGGGGCGTCGACAGCCCGCTGATGTGGGGCGTCCTCGCCTTTGCGTTGAACTTCATCCCGGTGATCGGAAGCGTGATCGCCGCGATTCCACCGATCGTGCTCGCACTCCTCACCGATGGGATCGGTCACTCGATCGGCGTGTCGGTGGGCTACGTGCTCGTCAACCTGGTCGTCGACAACGTCGTCGAGCCGAAGGTGATGGGGAAAGCGGTTGGCTTGTCGCCGCTGATCATCTTGCTCGCGACGCTGATCTGGGGATTCGTCCTCGGTCCGGTCGGTGCGATCCTCGCGGTCCCGTTGACGATGGCGATCAAGATCGTGTTCGAGCACGATCCCGAGCTCAGCCGGATCGCCTTCGTGATGGGCGAAGGCTCGTCGCTGCCAGCGCCCGAAGAAGAAGCGAAGCCGGAGGAACCGAAGCCCGAGCCCGAGCCCGCGAAGCCGCCTACGTGACTTCGGCGCGCGTCGGCAGCAGGTCGCGGCGAATCGCCCGCACCAGCGCCCACGCGAACAGCAGGCCGATGCCCGCGAGCGCGATCGTGATCGGCAGGACGTACCAGTAGTCCTGCGGGATCTCGTTCGTGATCAGCGCGTAGGCGTCTTCGGGGATCGGCTTCGAGACGAAGATGCCGACCAGGTCGACCTGCGCATCGGGCGTCACCGCGCCACCGAGCACGAGCCCGTCGGCGCCGGACTTCTTGAGCTCGCCCCAGGTGCCAGCGCGATGGCGCGTCACCGGCTCGACGCGCGCAGCCCACAGCTCGGCGGCTTCCAGCTTCTTGATG
>JACCYD010001125.1 GCA_013696695.1 Deltaproteobacteria bacterium
TCTCGGTTCAGCATGGCGAGCACTCGGCAGCGAGCGCGAGCGCCTCGACGCGCACGAGCGCGACCTCATCAAGCGCGCGCTCGACAAGCATCGCGGTGTGCTGGCGCGAGTTGCGGCCGAGCTCGACGTCGCGCGCTCGAGCTTGCAGTCGCGCATGCAGACGCTCGGCATCAAGGCAGACGGATGACCGCACTCCGAGTGTGCGTGCTCCTCGCGCTCGCGAGCTGCGGCGATCACGAATCCACCGCGTGCGACGACGGTTTCTGTCCGCCCGACACCGCGTGTGGTGGGGCCGGCGTATGTCTCGTCGAGCCCCGCCGCTGTGAGGGCTTCGCCGAGCGTACGCCGTGCATGGTGGATGACCGAGCCCGCGGCACGTGTGCCGCAGCCACCTGCGTGCCCGGCGTGACGATCACCGGCGGGGTGGTCGCGGTGCCGAACACCCCACTGCCCGACGTCACCGCCTCGGTCCGCGGGCACCCCGAAGTTCGTACCGACCTAACCAACATCAAGGGCTTCTTCGATCTGCTCGACGTGCCGCGCGATTCCGCGGTGCTCGTCGAGCTTCGGTATCCGGACTGCGTGCCCGTCCTCACGCGGCCGATCGTGACGCGCGACGAGAACGTGTTCGTCGACGTGCTGTACGGCGGGATCCCGATCCTGAGCGAAGCGTTCTTCGATCTCGTGAGCTCGCAGCTCGGCATCGGGCGGACGCCGGGCACGGCGATCATCGCGGGCTCCACGTTCGATCCGATGACGGGATCCGCCCTCGCCGGCGTGACGGTCGCGATCGAGGGCGTGTCCTGCGACGGACCGTTCTACTTCGACCGCAACGGCACTCCGCTCCTGGACACCGCGACCGATGCCGAGAGCGGCGTGTTCGGGTTCGGCAACTGCGAGCTCGGCCCTGCATCGCTCGTCGCGACGCGTGCGGGCGTCACCTGCCGCACGCTCGACACCAGCCCGGGCGCGGTCACGCTCGAGCTGGTCGCCGATCACCTCTCGTTCTCGGGCCGGATCGTATGCGACTGACCATCCTCGCGATGGTCGCCGGCTGCGGGGAGTCGAGCTCGGTGGCGTGCGACGACGGCACGTTCTGTCCCGATCGCACCGTGTGTGGCGGCGCCGGCGTGTGCCTGGTCGAGGCGGATGCGTGCGCGCGTTTCGACGAGAACACTGCCTGCGAGCTCGACCTCGAGCGCGGCCGCTGTGTCGAAGGAGCCTGCGTACCCGGGGTCGAGCTGATCGGAGTGGCGGCCGTCGTGCCACGACGGGAGGCGATCGAGGGCGTCGAGGTGACCGCGCGCGATCATCCCGAGATCGTGCCCTCGCTCACCAACCGCAACCAGTTCTTCGGTCTGAAGAACATCGTGCCCGACACCGCGGTGGTGCTGGAGCTATCGTTCCCGGACACCAGGAGCGTGGTGACCGGTCCGATCGTGCTCGGCGATCGAGGTCGATCGATCGATGTCGTGTATGGCGGAATCCCATTGGTCGCCGAAGCGTCGTTGGACCTCGTGGCCGCGACGACCGGGCTCGCGCAGATCCCGGGAACCGGGATCGTGAGTGCGGCGGCATTCGATCCCGCGATCGGCGCGTTCGCCGGCATGTCGGCCGTGCTCGATGTGGGGTGTAGCGGTCCGTTCTATCTCGGTGCCGAGCTACTGGTGGTCGCCGACGCCACCGCGACGCTCGCGACGGATGGCTCGTTCGTGTTCGTCAACTGCCCGCCGGGTGCGGCCGCGCTGACCGCCGGTTTTCCGGGCAGGTCATGCCGCACGCTCGACGGCATCCCGGCGACCAACCTCGCGATCGAGATCGTCGCCGATCGACTGCTGTGGCTCGGCCGGATCACCTGCGAGTGATCAGAAGCGGACCGAGACGCCGATGCCGGCATGCACGGGCACGAGCTGGACGGCGCTGGTAGTCACCCGCGCGTCGACCGGTCGCGGCTGGTTCACCGCGAGCAGGACGGCTCCGACGATCACCGCGAGGCCGCCCGCGGTGTACGCGCCATACGCGATCCGCCGCTCGAGGATCGCGCGATCGCGAAGCGATGGATCGCCAGGCACCGACATCGGCGGCGAGCCCGAGGCCGCTGCGACGCTCGCATCGAAGCGGTCGAAGTCGTGCCCCGCGAGCGCGTGCGCGAAGCCGCCGACGATGATCAGGGCCGCACCACTCGCACCGACCACCCACGGCGCGCTGCGGTGAAACCGTCGGCGCAACGGCACCTGCTCCACCTTGACGACGACGCGCTCCGGCACGAGCTCGAGATCGACGACGCGCCGTTCGCCGGGCACCAGCACGATCGCGCGGGTCAACGACTGATACCCCGCGAGCGTCGCGAAGAAGACGTGTCGCCCTGGAAGGACACGCTTCGTGACACGCAGGGGCCCGGTGCCGAGATCGTCGGTGTCGAGCGTGACGGCGGCGGGCTGTCGCGCGCTGACCTCGACGGTCGAGATCTTCGCCTGCAGTCCAGTGATGCGCGTTGCCACCGTCGAGCGCTGGGCATCGCTCAGGATGGCGTCGAATTGCCCGATCAACTTCTCGTAGGTCGCGAGCGCCTGGACGAGCTTGCCTTGCTGTTGCTCGACGAGCGCGATCCCGTTGAGGGCGCGCCAGCTCGGCTCGAGCTCGAACGATCGCGCGAAGGCGTCGCGGGCGGCCTCGAAGCTCGCGTCCTCGGTGAACAGGCGCGTGCCTTCGGCGAGCAGGCGCTGCGCTTCGGATTCTGATTCGGCCCGGACAATGCCGGTTGCGAGCAGGAGCAGGAGGATCACGACGCGCACGGCTTACTCGGTGAGCTCGAGCTGCCGGCGCCGCAGCTCGGCGGCATTATCGGCCGAGCCAGATCCGGCGGGTTCGACGGTGGGTGGCACCTTGGTGGCCGAGCCCGTGCGGACGGGCGGGCGCGTCGCAGATCCGGTGCGAGGTGGACGCGCGGATCCAGATCCGACTGCGATGGGAAGCGGGGGCGGCTCGACGATCGGCGCGTCGGGTGACACGACCGGCACCGGGCTCGCGTCTGGGACCGACGGCAGCGCGGATGGCGTGGATCCAGATCCAGATCCAGATCCAGATCCAGATCCAGACGATCCGGACCATCCGGACCATGGTGCCGCGACGACCAGCCCGACTCCGACGGCGAGCACGCCGAACCCGGCCAGCGCGATCCACCGCTGGCTGCGAACGGCGGGTGCCGGCGATGGCATCGGCGGCGTCGCCGTCGCCACCACCGTCACGGGCACGGGAGCCGTGAGCTCCGCGAGCAGCGCCGTCATCGTCGGATACCGCGCGGCGGGATCGACGGACAGCGCGCGCAGCAAGGCGGTCCGAATGCGCGCCGGCACCGCCCTACCCTCGGGCGCCGGCGAGACCACGCCTGCGTAGACCTTCTTCACGATCTCGCGATAGGTCTTGCCCGCGAACGGCCGCTCGCCGTAGACGGCTTCGTAGCAGGTCACGGCGAAGCTGAACTGATCGGTGCGCGCGTCGGTTTCCTCGTGGCGATGTTGCTCGGGCGCCATGTACGCCGGCGTGCCGACCGCGATGCCGGTCAGCGTCAGCGAGGCCTCGAGCGGCGTGTTCGGCGGAATCTCCGGCGTCGCGCCCGCGTGTGACTCGCCACTGACGACGAGCCCGAAATCGACGACGCGAACGCGACCATCGGTGCCGCGCAGGATGTTGTCGGGCTTGAAGTCGCGGTGCACGAGCCCGGCCTCGTGCGCGGCCGCGAGCCCTCGGCCGGCCTGCACGAAGACCTCGATGATCTCGACGATCGACCGCGGCATCGACAACCACTCGCGTACGGTGCCGCCCTCGACCAGCTCCATGACGATGAACAGCGGCTCGCCCGCACCGATCTCGTGCACCGGCACCACGTTCGGGTGCGCGAGCTTCGCCATCGCCTGCGCCTCGCGAACCATGCGCGCCCGCGACACTGCTCCGAGCGAGCCTTCCTCGGCTTCGCGCAGCACCTTGATCGCGACTGCACGCCCGAGATCGGGATCGATCGCCTTGTAGACCGCACCCATCCCACCGCTGCCGATCAGGCTCACGATCTCGAACCGACCGAGCCGCGTCTTGGGCTCGAACGTATGTGCGGTCGCACGCACGGGTTCCAGACTACTCGATCGCGTCAGCTCGCGATCAGCGGCCGCGACGCATGTCGACGTTCATGACCGTGACGCGCTCGATCTTGACGCTCGTGCTCCGGCGCTGGGTGACGTGGCCGGGGGACTCGATCACGACCTGGAACGTCCCCTCGGGCAGGTCGATCGAAAAAAAGCCATCGGCGTCGGCCGTCGCCTTGCGCGACCCGGCACCCACCACGATCGATAGCGTCGCCGCGAGCGGCTTGCCGTTGAACGACAGGATCTGCCCCCGCAGCTGACCCTGGCGGACAATGCGCACGAGCGCGATGACCACGGGGGCCGGCTCGCCGTCCGCCACCTTGAGGGTCGCGTCTCCGGGCTGGAAGCCGGCCGCACGCGCGGAGACCTTGACGGCGCCAGCGGAGACGTCGATCGAGAACGTGCCGTTGTCGGCGACCGTGAGCTCGATCGGTTTGCGGTCGGTGCGGTCGAGTTGTTCGATGACGACGGTGGCAGCTGGAATCGGCTGTTGCTCCGCATCGACGACGCGGCCGGCGACCTTGCCATCCGGATCGGGACAGCCATCGTCATCGCGATCGGCGTCCTTGTCCTCCGGTTGGTCTGGACACTTGTCGCTGTCATCGGCGAGGCCGTCCTTGTCGTTGTCTAGATCGGGACAGCCGTCGACATCCTCGAAGCCGTCCTTGTCCTCGGCGTTGGTGGCGCACTTGTCCTCGGCATCCGCGATCCCATCACCGTCGTTGTCGGGATCGGAGCAGCCGTCGCGATCCTCGAACCCGTCGCGATCTTCCGGGACATCGGGGCAGCGATCGTCGCGATCCGCGAGGAGGTCCCCGTCGCGATCGCCGCGGATGCCTTGAACGCGGATCCCGAGCACCGCCCGCCAATCAGGCGTACCGAACCCTTTCTGGAGCCCGATCCCGCCGGCGGCGAACAGCCGCGTCGATCGCGAGATTCGCTGCGAGCCGCCGAGCATCACCTCGGCGGCAGTGGCGTTCGCCTTCGGGTCGAGAGCGGTGGCGACCGACGCGGACGCTCCGATCTCGGTGCCGACATCGTCGCGCGTGCCCGCGAGTCGAAGTGCCAGGCCTGCGCGCGCGAACACCTCGTCGTCGACGACGAGATCGGCGACGGTTACCTTCTGTCGCAACCGGTATCCGGCGTTGCCGGCCAGCCGGAGCAGGTCGCCGCCCCACGACACCGCGAGCTCGGGCATGAACGTGGGCCCGGACTCCCGGAGATAGCCACCCGGCGCGCCGAGCGGGATCGTCGCCCCGAGAATGATCGACACGTGAAACCGCTCGAGTGGTCCGCCGAGGAGCAACAGCTTGGGCGCGACGCGCAGATCGCCGAGCCCCGCCGACTGAAGGGAGTCGGCGCCGGCCACCGCGTCGACGTTACCCGTGCTCGCCTGGTAATCGACGGCGTTGACGGCGACGCCGAGCTGGATGCGATTCCACAACGAGATGGTGCCCACGAGGCCGGTGGTGATGCGCTGCCCGACCAGCGCGCCGGCTTGCTCCATCGCGGGATCGTAGAGTGCCAGCGGGCTATGCGCGAAGCCGGTCCACACACCGAGCCCCCAGCTGCCATGGCCCGGGATGGTGGCCGAATCGACATCCAAGATCCCGGAGCCATCCATCGCGAGCCGGAAGCGCTCGATGCCGAACTCGTCGTTGGGCGCCTGCTGCGCGTGCGCGGTTCCGGCCATACAGGCAACGGCCAACGCGACGGACATCTGCACTGCACGCTGGTTGCCCACGACGAGCCATCATAACTCACGGGTCTCGCGGTCGTGCTCGCTCTCGCGCGTAGGTAAACCTTGCAGGATGTGAGCGACGTGTGGCGCGAGCTCGCCGTGGTGGAAAACTGGTCAGGAACAGCAGATGATGGATCGGTGGGACTGTCTGCGGCCGGCAGAACGGCATTAGCGTGCGTTCTCGTGCTGCACACGCAGGCGCTCGCCGGCACCGTGAACATCACCAATGGTGTCGTCGGCGACGGTCACCTCGACATCGACATCGACGATTTCGGTTCGTACGGCGCCACCGGTGGCGTGACGAGCGACGATCAGTTCCAGCCTCCCAATACCCTGGTGTCAGCGCCGACGTTCACCACCGGTGCCTACGTGTTCATCACGACGCCTTCCGACGGCAAGCAGACCCGAGTGTTGTTGTCGGACATCACGACGTGGCAGGACGTCCTCGGCCCCACCGGCATCGAGGGGACCCATAGCCTGGCGCGCACCATCACGAGCCCGAACACGCTGCTCGCCCCGAACGCCGTGCAGAGCGCGTTCGAGATCGCGGGAAGCGGTCCGGACAACAAGCTCACGCTCGGCTTCGCGTTGCGCCAGAAGCTCGTGACGTTGTCTCCCGGCGTGACGATGCTCGACCAGAGCTACGTCATCACCAACACCGGCACGGTCGCGACCGACCTCGTGTTTCACGCTCACTGGGACGCAGATCTGTCGTACGCCGGCAGCTTCGACGACGACATCGTCGCGGCGGGACGGGACCTCTGTTACGTCTACACGCGCGAGTCCGGGAGCCTGTCGCAGAGCGTGGCGCTGTTGAACGGCAGCTCGACGACGGTGCCGCTCGCAAATTACTACGGCTGCAAGGACGGGGTGACCCCGGGGCTCGGGTTGCCAACCTGCGGGGCCGGTACCGATGTCCAGATCTGGGACAACCTGTCGTTGCCGACGAGCTGGCGCAACAACATCTCCACCGGGGGCTACGACACCGCGGTCGAGAGTGGGACGACGCCAGGAACCGACACCTCGATGGGGCTCGAGTGGCGGTTCAGCCTCGCCCCGGGAGCCAGCGTGACGATCAACCCGAAGCGGGTCTACGGCACCGAGGATCTGCCGTGCGGCGCGAGCGCCGACCTCGCGATCGCGGTGACCGATTCACCGGATCCGGTGACCGCAGGCCAGACGCTGACCTATACCGTGAATGTCACCAACAACGGCACGAGCGATGCGACCGCGGCCAAGATGACGCACACGCTGCCCGCAGGCGTGACGGTTGTCAGCGCGACCGGCGCTGGATGGACCTGTTCCGCGTCGGGGCAGGTGGTGACCTGCACGGACAATCTGCTCGACCTCGGCCCGGCGCCTCCGATCACGATCACGACGACCGCACCTAATGTCGAGGGATCGATCACCGCCACCGCGACCATCAGCTCGACGACCACCGATCCCGTGCTCGCCAACAACTCGGCGAGCGCGACGACGACCGTGACGGGCAACGCGGATCTCGCGATCGCGGTGACCGATGCGCCGGACCCGGTGACCGCAGGCGCGGCGCTGACCTACACCGTGAACGTCACCAACAACGGCCCGCAGTCGGCGTCGTCGGTCAGCATGTCGAACACGCTCCCTGCGGGGGTGACCTTCGGCAGCGCCACCGGCGTCGGCTGGTCGTGCGCCGCCGCGGGGCAGATCATAACCTGTGTTCGCGCGTCGCTCGGCCTCGGCGCGGCGCCGCCGATCACGATCACGACGACCTCACCGGACGAGGGTGGCTCGATCACCAATACCGCCACGATCAGCTCGGACACCAACGACCCCGTCGCCGGGAACAACTCGACGAGCACCACGACCACGGTCACCGCGAGTGCAAATCTCGCGATCACGGTGAGCGACTCGCCGGATCCCGTCAGCGCCGGCGCGACGCTGACCTACACGGTGGGCGTCACCAATAACGGACCGAGCACCGCGACGAATCTCAGCATGTCCAACACGCTGCCCGCGGGCGTGACTTTCGTGAGCGCGGCCGGCACTGGATGGTCGTGCGCTGCTGCCGGGCAGACCGTGAGCTGCACGCGCGCGTCACTCGCAAGCGGCGCAGCGCCCGCGATCACGATCACCTCCACGGCCCCAGCACAAGGCGGCTCGATCACCGACACCGCGACGATCACCACCACGACCTCCGACCCGGTCGCCGGGAACAACACCGCGAGCACGACGACGATCGTGACCGCGAGTGCGGATCTCGCGATCGCGGTGAGCGATTCTCCGGACCCCGTCGCCGCCGGGGCGACGCTGATCTACACGATCGACGTCACCAACGTCGGGCCGAGTACGGCGGACACGCTCACCATGTCGAACACGCTTCCGGCGGGCGTGACGTTCGTCAGCGCCTCCGGCACCGGCTGGACGTGCGGCGTCGCCGGTCAGGTCGTGACGTGCACGCGCGCCTCGCTCACGCCCGGCGCGGCGACGGCGATCGCGATCACGACGACCGCACCGGCCCAGGGCGGATCGATCACGGATACCGCGACGATCACCTCCGCGACCTCCGATCCGGTCGCGGGAAATAACAGCGCGAGCGCGACGACGATCGTGAACGCGAGCGCCGATCTGTCGATCGCGATCAGCGACTCGCCGGATCCGGTGACCGCGACCGCGACGCTGACCTACACGGTCTCCGTCACCAATAACGGACCGAGCACGGCGGCGACGGTCAGCATGTCGAACACGCTGCCCGCCGGCGTCACGTTCGTCAGCGCGATCGGCAGCGGCTGGTCGTGCGCCGCGGCAGGTCAGGTCGTGACGTGCACGCGCGCGTCGCTCGCGACCGGCGTCGCGCCCGCGATCGCGATCACGACGAAGGCACCGAGCAACGGCGGCTCGATCACCGACACCGCGACGATCACCGCCGCGACCTCCGATCCCGTTGCCGCGAACAACTCGGCGAGTGCGACGACGACCGTGGTCGCGAGCGCGGACCTGCATATCGCGGTGACCGACTCGCCGGACCCGGTGGCCGCCGGGGCCGTGCTGACCTACACGGTCGACGTCGTCAACCTCGGGCCGAGCACGGCGGATGCGCTCAGCATGGCGAACACGCTGCCCGCCGGGGCGACCTTCGTGAGCGCATCTGGCAGCGGCTGGACGTGCTCGGTGGCCGGTCAGGTGGTGACTTGCACGCGGGCATCGCTCGCGAGCGGCGCGGCACCCTCGATCACGATCACCACGACGGCACCGGCTCAAGGCGGGTCGATCACCGACACCGCGACCATCAGCGCGGCCACTGCGGATCCGGTGACGGCCAACAACTCGACGAGCGTGACCACGACGGTGACCGCGAGCGCGGATCTCGCGATCGCGGTGAGCGACGCGCCGGATCCGGTGACCGCGGGAGCCGCACTCACCTACACGGTGGACGTCACCAACCTCGGGCCCAGCACCGCGACGACGGTGAGCATGGCGAACACGTTGCCCGCGGGCGTGACGTTTGTCAGCGCGAGCGGAACAGGCTGGACGTGCTCGGCGTCGGGCCAGGTCATCACCTGTGTGCGCGGCTCGCTCGCCGAGGGTGCCGCGCCACCGATCACGATCACCACGACCGCCCCGGCGGGCGGTGGCTCGATCACGGACACCGCGACGATCAGCGCGGCGACGTCGGACCCGGTGGCGGCGAACAACTCGGCGACCACGACCACGACCGTGACCGCGAGTGCGGATCTCGCGATCGCGGTGACCGATTCACCGGATCCGGTGACCGCCGGGGCAACGCTGACGTACTCGCTCGCCGTCACCAACCTCGGGCCGAGCACGGCGTCGACGATCACCGTGACCGACACGCTGGATCCGACCGTGACGTTCATCAGCGCGGCCGGCACCGGCTGGACGTGCTCGCAGGCGGGAGGCGTGGTTAGTTGTACCCGCTCTGCGCTGGCGGCCGGCGCTGCGCCGGCGATCACGATCTCGGTCACCGCGCCGGCACAGCCCACAACGGTCACCAACACGGCGTCGGTCGACGCGGCGACGGCGGATCCGGTCGCGGCAAACAACACCGCGGTCACGACCACGAATGTCACCGCGAGCGCGGAGCTGTCGATCGCGGTGTCCGACGCGCCGGATCCGGTGACAGCCAACGCGCCGCTGACCTACACGATCGGCATCGCGAACGCCGGCCCGAGCACGGCGGATTCGATCGTGGTGACGAACACGCTGCCGGCCGGCACGACCTTCGTCAGTGCATCCGGGGCGGGCTGGGCATGCTCGGCATCTGGACAGGTCGTCACGTGTACCCGCACGTCGCTCGGCCCCGGTACGGCTCCGGCGATCACGATCACCGCGACTGCACCCGCAGAAGGCGGCTCGATCACCGACACCGCGTCGGTGAGCGCGGCGACCGCGGATCCGGTCGCGGGGAACAACACGGCGAGCGCGACAACGGTCGTGACCGCGAGCGCCGATCTCGCGATCGCGATCAGCGACTCGCCGGATCCGGTGACCGCCGGCGGGACGCTGACCTACACGATCGACGTGACCAACCTCGGGCCGAGCACGGCAGCGACGCTCAGCATGGCCAATACGCTCGGCTCCGGCGTGACGTTCATCAGCGCGGTCGGGACCGGCTGGACGTGCTCGCGGGCCGGCCAGGTGGTTACCTGTGGCCGCCCGTCGCTCGCAACCGGCGCCGCACCCGCGATCACGATCACGACGACGGCACCGGTCAATGCCAGCTCGGTGGTCGACACAGCGACGATCAGCGCGGCGACCGTGGATCCGGTTGCCGCGAACAACTCGGCGACCGCGACGACGACGGTCACTGCGAGTGCGGATCTCACGATCGCGATTGCGGACGCGCCCGATCCGGTGGCCGCCAGCGGCACGCTCGCGTACACGCTCACCGTCACCAACCTCGGACCGAGCACGGCCACGAGCGTCGGCGTCACCAACACGCTGGATCCCGCGGTGACGTTCATCAGCGCGAGCGGTGTGGACTGGACGTGCTCGGAGGCCTCGGGCGTGGTGTCGTGCACGCGCAGCTCGCTGGCGCCCGGCCCGGCGCCGCAGATCACGATCACGGTGACTGCACCCGCGGAGAGTGGGACCGTGAGCAACACTGCCAGCGTCGATGCCGCCACGGCTGACCCCGTCGCCGCGAACAACAGCGCGAGCGCGACCACGACCGTCACGGCGAGCGCGGATCTGGCGATCACCCTGACCGACGTTCCCGACCCGGTCGGCGCGACCACGCCCCTGACCTACAACGTCGGTGTCACCAACCTCGGCCCCAGCACCGCGGCTGCGGTGAGCGTGTCGGTCAACCTCGATCCCGCGGTCGCGTTCACGAGCGCCAGCGGCACCGGCTGGACGTGCGTGGCTGCCGGCCAGATCGTGACCTGCACGCGCGCCTCGCTCGCGGTCGGCTCGGCGCCGCTCACGATCGTGGTGACCACCCCGGCCAACCCGACGACGATCACCACGTCGGCGTCGGTCGACGCGAGCACCACAGACCCGGTCGCGCCCAACAACGTTGCGAGCGCCACCACCGCGGTGACCGCGAGCGCTGATCTCGCGATCTCCGTGACCGACGCACCCGATCCGGTGACTGCCGCGACCGCGCTCGTCTACACCATCGGCGTGACGAACCTCGGGCCGAGCACGGCAACCGCGGTCGAGGTGACCAACACGCTCCCCGCGGGTGTCGCATTCACCAGTGCTTCTGGCAGCGGCTGGGCGTGTTCGCGCACGGGACAGGTCGTGACCTGCACGACCGATGCGCTGGGTACCGGAGCCTCTCCACCGATCACGATCGTCACCACCGCGCCGAACGAGGGCGGAACGATCGTCGACACCGCGAGCGTGACCGCGGGGACCGCGGATCCCGTCACGGTCAACAACTCGGCGAGCGCGACGACGGTCGTCACCGCGAGCGCAGATCTGGCGATCGCGCTGGCCGACGCCCCCGATCCGGTGATCGCAGGCGCGACGCTGGTCTATACGATCGACGTCACCAATCTCGGACCGAGCACCGCCGAGACAGCAAGCGTGAGCCACACGTTGCCCGCCGGAGTGACCTTCGTCAGCGCAACCGGCACCGGCTGGACCTGCAGCGCTGCCGGTCAACAGGTCAACTGCACGCACGCCGGCCTCGCGCTCGGTGCCGCGCCGGAGATCGCGATCGTGACGGGCGCGCCGGCCGAGGGTGGCACGATCGACAGCTCGGCGACGATCGCCGCGGCGACCGCCGATCCGGTGAGCGCTAACAACACCGCTGCGACCAGTACCGTCGTGACCGCGAGCGCGGATCTGTCGATCGCGATGACCGCCGCACCCGATCCGGTGCCCGTCGGCGGAACCGTGACCTACACGATCACGGTCACCAACGTCGGCCCGAGCACCGCGGAG
>JACCYD010001128.1 GCA_013696695.1 Deltaproteobacteria bacterium
AGTAGGACGCCGCGTATCGCCGGTGATGCCGACCTCGAGCTGCCGATCGTCGACGACGCGAACTACGAGCGGCTCGAGGAGTTCGCGCGTGGCGGGCTCGGTCGCATCGTGCGTGCGAAGGATCGCCGGACCGGCCGCATCGTCGCCCTCAAGGAGATGCTCGGTAACGCCGACGAGACGGCGAAGCGATTCGCTCGCGAGGCGCGCGTGACCGCGATCCTCGAGCACCCGGCGATCGTGCCGGTGTACGAGCTCGGACGCTGGCCGAGTGGCGAGCCGTTCTTCGCGATGAAGCTGGTCGCGGGGCGGTCGCTGCAGCAAGTCGCCGTCGAGTGCAAGACGATGCCCGAGCGGCTCGCGCGGCTGAGCGTGATCATCGCGGTGGCCGAAGCGCTCGCGTATGCCCACAAGCAGCGCGTGATCCATCGCGATCTCAAGCCGGCGAACGTGCTGGTCGGTGACTACGGCGAGACGGTCGTGATCGATTGGGGCCTCGCGAAGCTCGTCGACGAGCCCGAGGCAAGCATCGTCGGCGCACCGGCCCCGCGCACGTCGGAGGCGGTGATCGAGGCCGGGTCGATCGGCGATCGCACGATGGATGGCAGCGTGCTCGGCACGCCGAGCTACATGCCGCCCGAGCAGGCGCTCGGCAATCGCGCCGACGAGCGCGCGGATGTCTACGCGATCGGCGCGATGCTGTACCAGCTGATCACCGGGGTCACGCCGTTCTCCGACAAGAAGCCGCAGAACGTCAGCCAGCTGCTCGCGATGGTCGAGAGCGAGCCGCCCACCCCGGTATCCGCGCTGGCCCCGACGGCACCGCCGGATCTGGTGACGATCATCTCGAAGGCGATGGCGCGCGACAAGACCGAGCGCTATCCCACCGCACGCGAGCTCGCCGAAGATCTCCGGCTGTTCACCAACGGCAACCTGGTGAGCTCTCACCAGTACGACTGGAAGGCGCTCGCGAAGCGCTGGCTCAAGCGCAATCGCGCCACCGTCACCGTCGCGGCGGCGCTGGTCGCGGTGTTGATCGTCGGTGCGGTGTACAGCGTGCGCAGCATCATCGCGGAGCGCGACACCGCGGACGCGCGCCGCGTCGATGCCGAGACCGCGCGCGCGATCGCGAACGAGCAGATGAATAACGCGCGGAGCAGTCTCGCGACCGCGCTCGTCCAGAAGGGCAAATTCGCCGAGCAGCAACAGCGGTGGGCGGATGCCGCGATGTATTACGCGGCGTCGCGCGTGCAGGCGGATCCGGGCAAGGCGCGCTGGCTCGGCGGTGTTGCCGAGTCAAAGGCGATCGTCGCTCACGCGCGTCACGAGGGGCACACCCAGCCGGTCACCGCGGCGGCGATGTCGCGCGATGGCGAACGCGTGGTCACCGTCGACACGGCGGGCGAGGCGCGGGTGTGGAAGCGTAGCGACGGGTCATTGCTCGCGCGTGCGAAGTTCGCAGCGCCGCTGTGGTCGGTGGCGTATTCGCCGGATGGCAGCGAGCTCGCGCTCGGCGATGACACCGGCACGGTGCGTCGCGTGACGCCCCACCTGACGTCGCTCGGCGACTTCAAGGCACACGCCAAGCGCGTATGGTCGCTCGCGTATGCACCCGACGGGAACACGCTCGCGAGCGGTGGCGAGGATGCGATCGCCCGGCTGTGGACCGTCGCGACCGCCGAGAGCAGGCTGCGGCGGGTTGCCTTCAAGGCGGTCGAGAGCCACGCGCTGAAGGGCCACACGCAGCGCGTGTACTCGGTCGCGTTTTCACCCGATGGCAAGCAGCTCGCGACGGGCAGCGACGATCGCACGCTGTGGCTGTGGAACGTCGCGGCCGGCACCGGGAAGCTCCGCGGCGCGCAGGAGAACGGCGGCATTCGCGCGGTCGAGTTCACGCGCGGGGGCCTCGATGTCGCTGCGGGTGGCTGGGACTACGATCTCAAGGTGTGGCCGGTCGGCGGCGGAACGGCGGCGTCGTGGAACGACAAGATGAGCGTGCACGACATCGCGGTGTCGCCGGATGCGCGCGTCGTGGTGTCGGTGGGTGATAGCGGCGAGCTCCGGTTCTGGGAGGTCGGCACGCGCAATCTGATCACGACGATCGATCTACCGGGCGGGCGCACGAGCACCGTGGTGATGAGCGAGGACGGCAAGTGGCTGGTCACGGCGGGCGATAACCGCGTGCCGGTGGTGTGGAACGTCGGGGCGCTTCCACGGCTGATCGATGCGGTCGGCCATCGCAACGGCATCGCCGAGATCCGGATCACGAGCGACGGCTCGCGCGTGGTGACGATCGCCGACGACCACACGCTGCGAGTGTGGAATCTCACCGATGGCCGCGAGCAACTCCAGCTCTCGCTACCCACGCAGCAAGGCAAGCGGATGTACTGCTCGTCGCCGCATCTCTCGAAGGACGGCGTGATCTCCGCTCCCTGCGAGGACAAGCTGATCCGGCGCTGGGATCTGACGGGCCGCGAGCTTCCCGGCATTCCGACCAAGGTCTATCTGCGCATCGCGTCGCTGTCTCCCGACGACACGACGTTGGCCGCCGGTCACATGAAGGGAATGCTCGGCTTGTTCGACATCTCGTCCGGCAAGGTGCTCCAGGAGAAGACGATCCACGCTCACCAGATCTACGGAGTCAACTACGGTCCATCGGGCCAGATCACGACAGCCTCGCTCGATAACACCGTCAAGGTGTGGAGCCCGTCGCTCGAGCTGCTCGGCGACTTCCGGATCGAAGGCGACGACGGCGCGTTGCGATCCGCGCTGAGCCCCGACGGCAACGTCGTGATCGCAGGTGCACAGGATGGCTCGCTGTACGCGTGGGACGTGACGACCAAGCGGCCGATCGCGAAGCACAAGGCTCACACCGGCCCGATCTGGGGGCTCGCCTATTCGACCGACAAGCGGTTCGTGTACACGGCCGGCGAGGACGGCACGTTCCTGATCTGGGACGCCGTCGCGTGGAAGGTGCTCCACACGCTCGACGCGCGTGAGGGAGGTGGCGGTCCGCTCGCGGTCTCTCCTGATGGTACGACCGCAGTCACTGGCTATCGTAACGGCGCGATGATCGTGTGGGACCTGCCGTCGAGAAAGATCCGCTACCGACTCGGCGGCAATGCACGCGACTTTGGATCCTGCGATGACGTCACGCAGCGGTGGGTGGATGACGCCCACCGCGCGATCGTGCAGACGGCGTGCACCGAGCCGCCAAAGTCGTACTTCGAGCGCATCCGGCGGTTCGCGCACAAGAAGATCGTCAACGACGTCGACGTCGAAGCCGACTGGATTTCTAGACCATCTCCATGAACATCGTCGTCGGGTCTTCGAGCAGCGACTTGACGTCCTGCAGGAACATCGCGCCGTCCCAGCCGTCCGCGAGGCGGTGATCGACGGAGATCGACAGGTTCATGAGGTGGCGGATCACGATCTGGTGATCGCGCACCGCCGGCTTCTCCTCGATCTTGTGGACGCCCATGATGGCGACCTCGGGGAAGTTGATGATCGGCGTCGCCAGCACTCCACCGAGCTTGCCGAGCGAGCTGATCGTGAACGTCGAGCCGGTGAGATCGTCGCGGGTCGCCGTGTTGTTGCGTACGGCATCGCCGAGGCGATCGATCTCGCGCGACAGATCGAAGATCGATCGCATGTCGGCATCGCGCACCGTCGAGACCACCAGACCGTTCGGGCCCTGGGCCGCGATTCCGATGTGGTAGTACTTTTTTCGCACGATCTCCTGCGTCGCCTCGTCGAGGCTGGCATTGAGCATCGGCCACTTCTTGAGGCTCGACACCACCGCCTTGACGATGAATGGCAGGTAGTTGAGCTTGACGCCGCGATCGGCCGCCCGCGACTTCGCGCGATCGCGCACCGCGACCAGCTCGGTCATGTCGATCTCTTCGACATAGGTGAAGTGCGCCGCGGTGTGAACCGAACGCGACATCGCCTCGGCGATCTTTTTTCGCATGCCACGGAGCGGAATGCGTTCCTCGAGGAACCCGGGCTCGGACTTGATGCTGATCGGCGCGTGCGCATGCTTCGCCGGCACGAGTGCCGAGCCGGTGGTCTGGAAG
>JACCYD010001150.1 GCA_013696695.1 Deltaproteobacteria bacterium
ACTCGGTGGAGTCGCAGCAATCGCCATCGCACGTGGTGATGCCGTCGCCGTCCGCGTCGACGTTTTCATCGGCGGCACCGTTGCAGTTGTTATCGACGCCGTCGTTGCAGTTCTCCGCAGCGGGTACGACTTCGCCTTCGCAGGCGGTCCACAACGCTTGATCGGTGCACGTGCGGCTGCCCGATCTGCATGGACCGACACCGGAGGTGCCGTCCTGTCCGTTGTAGCAATCCTCGACGGTGCCGGGATTACACGGCGCGTTTGGATCATCGCTGGGGCCCTCGGTCCTCGACGGACCGCAGCTCATCAAGATGGACACGAAGCAGACGCTAACGATCGCGCGCATACATCCCCCTGGTCAGGTGGTTCCCTCTCCCCGTCGCGGGGCGGAGCATACGTCCGACGCGGGGCGCGTCCGCAACACAAATCGTGTGAGGACGAGTGTCCGCAACGTGCGCGGACGCGACGATCGTCGCCTCGTCGTCGTCTCGACGCGCTGCGTGATCAGCCGGTGCGAACCGAGAAGTCGCGCACCGAAACGATCTGTTTGCTCTCGAGGTCGGCGAGGAAGCTGCGCCCCGATCCGATGCGACCGTCGAACGCGAGCAGGTACCAGACATCGAGCGTCCATCGCTCGTGCTCGGTCTCGCACGGCGGCGTCCACGACACGGCTTCGAGATCGCCAAGGTACGTCGGACGCGACGGCGAAGCGGCGACCAGCTTGCCGTACTCCTCGCAGTTCTGGACCAGCGCGACCGCCGCAGTGGCATCCTTGGCGGCGACCGTGCGGCGCCACGCCGAGGTCAACCGGCAGCGGCCGATCTGACCGGTGGGCGACAGCTCGATCTCGTACGCTTCGTCCGCCGCGAGGCCGTCGAAGTCGGGCACGTCGAACTCGGGATACTTGTCGCGCTCCGCGATCTGCTCGAACCGATCGTCGAACGCTTCGAACCCGGCCTCGAGTGTGTCCTCGCCGTAGTAGCCGTAGATCCGGAGGATCAGATTCTGCGATGGCAACCGGTGGTCCCAGTCGACGATCGAGATCGCGCCTGCGTAGTCGTGGCGAAACCGCGCGAGCGGCGGCAACGCGGCGGCGACGCGCGTGGCAGCACCCTCCTCGGACAACACGCCCTGGTACGCAACCCGGGGGTGTAGCCGGATCTCCTCAGCGACGAACGGACGAAGATCGGAGGACACCGGGGCCGCATACTACACGACCCACGGCCCGGTGAGCCTCAGCGCGGTGGCTTCGCAAAGTCCGATTCGAAGGCGAACCCGACCAGGAGGTACGGGAACGCGCGGCTCGTGAAGTCGTCCGGGCGCTGATCGGGCCCCATCGCGTCGGGTGCGCCGGTCCGGTACTCGTGGTCCAGGTACCACGATGCGATCACGATCACCGTCGGCTTGTTGAACCGTGACGGCCCGCGATCGTGAAGCGTGTATGCCGCGAACAGGCCGAGCCGCTGATGGCCGTTGTTGCTGCCGAACCGCTCGAGCTCGTCGCTGTTCTCCATCGCGGAGAGGTCCGGATCGGCGAAGTGTTTCTGCTTGTAGAGCGGTTTGACCCAGGTGTGGCGCAGGCCGACGGCGAGGCCCGGCTTGCCGACGAACAGCACGTCGGTGTCGGTCGCGAGCGTGAAGCCCTTGTCGGGGAGCAGCGTGTCGTAGGTGGCCTCGTACGCGACGGTGTCGCCATCGCGCAGCTTGAAGTCCCAGTAATCGATCTGGAACAACGAGCGCACGGCGATCTTGCCGAGCTTGAGCTGGAGCATCGGGTGGAGGGCGGCGTGGAATGCCGTTGCCGACTGCGGCTCGAAGCCCGGAACGTCCTCGAGATCTTTTAGCGTCTGATCGGAGTAGTTGGCGTGCGGCGTGGTGAACGACTGCAGGAAGCCGAACGAGCCGAAGTACTTCTGGATCTCGACGTTCGCCTTGAGGTTGAAGATCGACGCCGGCTGAAATTCACCGCCGAGCGCGAGATGCGCGCTCGCCGGGTTGAGCTTCGGATACGCGCCGAGGAACATGAAGTTGTTCTGCGAGATCGGCTTCTGCGACGCATACAGCCGCTTCTGGAGGCCGATGCGCGCGCGGGTCTCGATGCCGATCGGGTTGACGCGCAGGATCGAGAGGTCGGACACAATCACGCGCCAGTGGCCCGGCGGTGACACGCCGATGCCGGAGTACTTGCCGGTGACCGAGCCGCCGGTCGGGGTCGTCGACGTCGAGACCGGCGTCGAGGTCGACGCGGTCGGCGCGACGGGCGGCACCGCGGTCACCGGATCGGAGGCAGGCGGATCCGTGGCTGGAGCAGGCGCGTCCGAGGGCGCGGGATCGGGTTGTGCGAAAGCGACGTTCGGCAACAACGTCGCCACCAAGATCAAACAGACCGAACGCATCACCGGCCTATATCGCAGCTGTCATCGCGTTGTCTCACGGTGGCGCCGAAGCGTCACTTTATGGCGTTCTCGAGCGCGTCGATCATCGGGCCGAGTCGATCGCCGTCGAGCTTCAGGCGCGCCGGGTTGATCACGAGGCGCGAGCTGACCTCGCCGATCGTGTCGACCTCGACGAGCCCGTTCTGCCGCAGCGTCTCGCCGGTCTGAGTGATGTCGACGATGCGATCGCAGAGCCCGGTGAGTGGACCGAGCTCGATCGCGCCCGATAGCTCGATCACCTCGGCGGTGATGCCCCGGCGATGGAGATACGCACGCGTCGTGCGCGGATACTTGGTGGCGATCCGCAGATGCGACTGTGCGCGCTCGTCGACGCGATGATCCGCGCGCTCGGCGACGATCATCCGGCAGCGGCCGATGCCGAGATCGAGCGGCTCGTAGAGCTCCCTGCCCTCTTCCTCGAGCACATCGCTGCCGACCACGCCGACATCGGCGGCGCCGTGCGCCACATACGTCGGCACGTCGCTGTTGCGAAGCACGAGCACCCGGACCAGCCCGCACTCGTGGACGAGCTTGCGGTTGTCGCCGAACACCGCTGACAGGTCGTAGCCCGCGCGTGCGAACACCGCAGCCGCCTCGTCGAGGATGCGCCCCTTCGGCAGGGCGAGGATGATCGGGCGCGTCACCCGCGGACAGTACGCGAGTCTCGCGCGGCCGTCGTCATGTCGTCCTAGTAGTTGCTCGCTGCCGCGAGGAGCTCTGGTCGCGGTGCGATCGCGTGCTCGCGAAGGCAGGCCTCGGTCAGCTTGATGCGGTGCTCGTCGTCGCTGCGCGAGGCGAGGCCGACGAGCTGGTCGACGGTGTGCCGCCCCGCTGTGACCGTCTCTGGGATCCCCGGCGCCGAGCTGGTCACGGCGTGCGCGGCAGCCGCCGCCTGAAACGCGTAGCCGAGCGCCGCGCGTTGGCCGTCGACGTCGAGGTACGGCACGAGCAGCCGCAGCACCGACGTGCCGGTGATCGCGTGAAGCATGGCGATGTTCGACGCACCGTGCGCGACGAACAATCGCGCGGCCGCCGCGGCGAGCTCGCCGATCGCGAGATCGATCGGCAGCGCGTCGAGATCGACGGCCTCGACCGCGGCGATGAACTCCGCGCGTCCCTCGAGCACCGCGAATTGCTCGAGGATCAGCCCGCCGGTGCGCTCGTCGGCGGGCACCAGCGGGACCTCGGCGAGCGCGGCGACGACGCCCTTACCCGCGCGTGCGTTTGCACCGGGCACACCGGGCAGCTCGCGATAGTCGGCGGCCGCGTAGCCGAGGCCG
>JACCYD010001194.1 GCA_013696695.1 Deltaproteobacteria bacterium
CGGCGATCTGGATGACCTGGGCGATGTCGCTTCGCGCCCCGTACCTCGAGCTGTTCCGCAGCCGGCTGCAGGGGCGGCGGTTCCGTGCCGATGGCCAGCTCGGCCTCGATGTCGCGTCGCTCGAGACGCTGGTGCGCGCGCTCGATAGCGAGAACGACTCCGATGTGCTCGCCGCCCTCGACGTGCTCGATCGCGAAGGCAAGTGGCGCCTGGTCCCGGTGTTGATCCTGTATCACCCGTCGGACGCCGTCGTGGAGCGCGCGCTCGAGCTGTTCACCAAGGCGAAGCGAACGAAGGTCGTCCCCGTGATCGATCGCCTGGCGGACCATCCGTCCCCGCGGGTCCGCGCCGCGACGCTGGCCGCGCGCTCGGTGCTCGATCCCGACACCCGTCCGCTGCTGATGCGGCTGTCATTCGAGGAGGCACCCGAGGTGCGCGCGACCATCATGGTCAACCTGATCGCCTCGGGGGAGATCTTCGGTAGCGAAGCCAAGGATCGGATGGATGCCCTGCTCGCGCACGGATCGATCACCACGAAGATCGCGCTGGCCGAGGCGATCGCGCGACGCGCGGCGCCGAACTTCTCGGATGTCCTGGTCAGCTTGATCGACACCCGAGATCCGAAGCTGAAGCTCGCGGCGCTGCGCGCGATCGGCCGCGTCAAGCCGACCTCGTGCTTGCCGATGCTGATCGACATGCTCGGGCACGAGCTGACGCGTCCCGACGCGCAGCGGATCCTGGTCGACTACGGCCTCGAAGGCTTCCGCGTGCTCAACGCAGCCGTCGACGACCTCTCGCTGAGCGCGGCGTGTCGCGTGCGCCTGCCGCAGACCATCGAACGCTTCGATCCCGAGCTCGCCTCGTCGGTGCTCCTCGAGTGGCTGACGCGCGAACGCGACGGTGCGGTTCGCTATCAGATCGGCCGCGCGCTCGAGCGCCTGGTCAACCGCGTGCCATCGCTGATGCTCGATGCCACGCTCCTCCACCGCACCATCGATGCGACCGTGAGCCGCGCGTATCGCTACCTCGACCGCCGCGTGATCCTGACGCGCGGGGCGCAGGACAAGCCCGCGTACAAGACGCCGGGCCACGAGGTCCTCGTCGCGCTGCTCCGCGACAAGGAGGACAACGCGATCGAGCGCCTGTTCGGCCTGATCGGTCTCGCCTACCGCAGCGATGACTTCACCGACATCTATCGCGGGCTGTCGAGCACTCGCAAGGAAGCGCGCGCGACCAGCCTCGAGCTGATCGAGAACATCCTCAAGGAGCCGCTGCGGCGCGCCGTGCTCGGGCTGGTCGACGATCTGCCCGATGCCGATCGCCTCGTCGCCGCCGGCGGATACCACACCCCGCTCGGACTCGATTACGAAGGCCTGCTCGCCCACATGCTCGCCAGCACCAGCGAGTCGGTCCAAGATCTGACGGTGTTCCACGTCGGCGAGCTCCGGCTGACTTCGTTTCGCGCCGCGATCGCCAAGCTACCGAATCGCGAGCAGCGCGATGACATCTCGCGCGCGCTCGAGATCCTCGATCGCCGGGAGGCCAGCTAGTGTTTGTCGAGGCGCCCCTCGCCGGCATCCGCGATCGCATGCTCGCGATCAGGGCGCTGCCGAACTTTCAGGGGCTCGGCGACGAGTCGCTGCTACAGATCGCGGAGCACGCGCGCGAGCGGCGATTCCGCACCGGCGAGCAGCTGCTCGTCGAGGGCGAGCCGATCCACAACATCTACATCGTGCTCAACGGCGCGGTCACGACCAGCCGCCAGGGCAAGTCATTCCTGGTGATCACCGGCAGTGGTGCGGTCGGCATCCTCTCCGCGCTCGCGCAAGATTCGGTCGGCTGGCAGGCGGTCGCCGATCGCGACACGATGACGCTCGAGATCCCGGTCACCGTATTCCTCGCGAGCCTCAAGGAGGATTACGGTCTGCTGCGCAACGCGCTGCGCGCGATCGCGACGATGGCCCTCAACGCGCGCGGTCACCTGCCGGTGCGGCCCGAGCCCGGTCGCATCGTCGATATCGGCGCCTTCCCCGATCGCGATCCGACGCTGGTCGAGCGGTTGATGGCACTTCGCAACCAGCGGGTGTTCAAGTCGGCGAACATGGATGCGCTGATCGAGATCTGCCGGCGCATGACCTTGATCCGCGCCGAGGCCGGGCATCAGTTTTTCGCAGTGGGCGATCCGTCGACGCATTCGTTGCGCATCGCCTATGGCCGCGTGCGCTGCACGACCAGCGGGGGAGAGTCGGTCGACGTCGGGGCCGGTGCCGTGCTCGGCGCCCTCGACGCGTGGACCGGGCTGCCGCGCACGTACAGCGCCGTCGCGGAGACGCCGTTCGTCGGCTACCAGACCCCCACGGAGGGTTTCCTCTCGGTGCTCGAGATGCACCCCGGGCTGGCGCTCAGCATCCTCAAGGTGCTTGCCGAATCGTTGATCGAGGGCGGCCTGAGCAGGGCGTAGCGGGCCTAGCGATCCACCGCGACCGGGACGAGCCGATCGCCCGACCACCGGAGGTGAACCGCGAGGACATCGCCACCGCGCTGAGAGAGCTCGACGGTGATGAAGGGGTCATCAGCCACGGCATCGCGATGTGCACGGATGGTCGACAGATCGATGACCACCTCGGCGTCCGTCGCCACGGCCGTGCCGCGCGCGAGCTCGCGATCGGCCCCCCGCGTGCGGTTCCAGCGCACCACGTAGTGGAACGGCCCGGTCACAGCGAGACCACCCAGGGCCCGCAAGTTATCGAGACGCAGCACGAAGCCATCGGTGCGCGGTCGATCGAGGGGGAGGTAGCCGGCGAGCGCGTACTCGAGGAGCTTCTTGCGCCGCGCCAGCAAGGTGTCGACCACGTACGCGACGGCGCCGTCTTCCCGATAGTTTCCGGCCGCGACCGCGGCGCGAACGTGGTCGGGCTGGATGCGCGCGAGGATCGACGCTGCCCAGAACAGATCGGCGGAGGTGCGCTGGTCGAACGCCGGATTCGGCAACTCCGGGTGCCAGCGCGCCGGGATGAAGATCTTCGACTCGAACAGTCCGATCGAGCGGACCGGGCTGCGCTGGACGTGGCGGTACCGCGGATACCGGAACCCGAGACTCACGAGGTTCCGGCCGATCGCGCGCCAGTCGAGCAGGTACGTCCAGCCCTCCACCGCTGCCTTCTCACCGAGACCGGTGGAGCCGAACGCATCGCCGAAGTCGAGGAGGTAGTGGTCGACGACGCCCAGCTTGCCTGCCACGGGCCGGAACACGTTCAGCGAGTTGGCGTCGCGCGTGTCGGTGTTGTTGACCCACGCCGAGAACAGCCACAGAGCGCGCAGGCTTCGGCGATGCTCGTGCGGGATCAGATCGTTGGGATCGTCGAGGCGCCGGCCTTGGTAGCTGAACGGCCCGAGGTTCTCCCCGGGCGCTTGACGCGAGATCAGGACACGGATCCGGCCATCCTTGTCGGGATTGGTATTGGCCAACAAGTTCGCCAGCGCACGCGCGGTCAGCGGAATGCTGCGGTTGTACCGGTCCTTCGTGCGCGCCGTGGGACTGAGGACGAAACGGGAGCGATCGATATCGATCACGCGCATCGACGGCACTCGATAGCCCGCGAGCCAGAGCAGCCGCGACGTGATGACCTCCGCGCTGGTCGACAGCTCGGGGAACGCCGGATGATCGAGCTTGAGGAACCAGACCGTCCCGGCGCTGTCACGAAGCACGAAGCCCGCGCTGACGCCGTCGATCTTGCCGCTGATGACGTCGAGCGTCCCGGGCGCGAGACCACCGTCTTGCGCGGCGCCTTGGAGCGCCTCGGCGACGGAGTACGCACGGCGGCCGATCCGGTTCACGAACCAGCTCGAGTCCGGGACTTGACCGAGGCGGTTGACGTCGCGCGCGGGTGGACCTCCGACGACCGTCTTCACGTACGTGCCCGGGCTGAGGAGCTTGCCGAGCGGGCGCACGAACAGCGTCTCGGTCTTCGTCCACCACTCGGTTGGATCGTAGGAGGAAGGTTTGGCCACCAGCGCGACCGGTGGCTCGTACTGGAAGAGCTGATCGTGAGGGGTCTGCTTCCACCCGGGCGTACACCCGGCGATCAGGATCGTCGCGACGAGAGCTCTCACAGCGCCTTCTCGATGCCGAGGTTGATCTGAAGTCCTTCGGGAGACCAGCCGACGGTCCCCTCGAAGACGAGCTTGGTCTCGTGCGCCCCTCTCACTCCCCCACCGACGGAATACCGGAACGGATCGAGCGCAAATGCTGTTGTGCCCCACACCGTTCCGGCGTCGAAGAAGGCGAAAGCGTCGAGCCCTGCGCCCGACGCCAGGTATTCGTAGATCGGGAATCGATACTCGGCCGATGCGGTCAACGCATAGCGATCGCGAAAGCGTTCTCGATCGTAACCGCGCACGTTCTTGCGTCCGAGCTCCGGCAACGAGTCGAGCGGAATCTCGTCGCCGGGGAACAGTGACGTCGCCGCGCTGCCGCCGAGTGAGAGGACGAGCACCCGGTGCTCTGGCAGCACCGGCAGATAGATCGACGACCTGCCGCTGAACGTCGCGGCCGACAAGCCCTTGCCGGTGACGTCGGTCCGGCCGAGCACGCTCGCCTCGAGCAACAGCCCGCGCGTCGGGCGCCCCACGGTATCTGTGCTGTTGTACCGACCGACGAGCAGCGCGTCGACGAACGCCGCGGACTCGTCGAAGCCAGGCGGAGGCGTGACGGTATCGCCGACCGCCACCGGCAGATCCCCGGCGGAGGTGCCGGCCGACAGCGACTGCCGTCGAAGGCCGAGCTGGCCGATGCCAGAGTACTTGTACACATCGATGCCCTGCAGGTCGACCTCGGCGAGCGCGCCCTCGTCGAACGAAGCGAGCACGCGCCGATCGGTCTCCAGGCTCTGTCCCCCGATGCCGTAGAACCGCTGATTCTTGTCGTTCTCGACGTACGCGCGTACTCGCAGACCGCGGCCGCCGGGAAACAGCAACTGGTGCTCGTATTCGATCTCGACCTGCCAGTCGCGATCGATCCGGGCGAGCCCTCCAAACCGGACCTTCGCATGTCGTCCGAACAGCCCGCCGCGCTTGATCCACAGGCCGGCACCGAGACCGTCGCCAAAGCTGAACTTGAACCGCGGCGCGAGGGTCATGCCCCGAAACGTGAGCAAGGCGGCGATTCGCCTGTCGAGGCGACGCTCCTCGAAGACCCTCAGGAGCAACTCGAACGGGATACCCACGAGCGAAACGATCCGCTCCGGGATCATCAGCAGCTGCCATTGCAGATCGAAGTGACGGCGCGGATGCCACATCGCCGTGGTCGATGAATCCAGCTGCGCGGGAGGTTTCGAGACCGGCACGGACGGTGGCGCGGGTGCCGGCGGTTCCTCGGGCGGCGGTTCCTCGGGCGGCGCTTGCGCGAACGCGTGGGTGCTCGCGAGACCGAGTGCGGCAACGACCGCCGCGCACTTCACTTGGGCTCGCCCGGCGGCGGGGGCGGCGGCCCACCCGGCGGATTCGGGGGGATCGTCGTACTGTCGAACACCTCGCCGCGCAGATTGACCGAGCGGATCGCGAGCTTGTCGCCATCGGCATCGATCAAGACGTAGTGCGGCTCGGTCCGGGCGGACGCCGTGAAGTCCTCCGGCTCGACCGGGCGGATCGGGGCGCCAGCGGATCCGCTGACGATGTACGTGGTGCCGTCGATCGGCTTGGTGCGTTCGTAGTGGTGATCGTGACCGGTGACCACGAGCTCGACGCCGTACTTCTTCGCGAGTGGCGCGAGCACGGAGCGGAGCTGGAGATCCGAGCCATGACCGCCCGCCGAATACGGTGGGTTGTGCAGGAACATCACCATCGTCTTGTCGTATGCCGCGCCCTCCTCGAGCGCGCGCACCACGAACTCGTACTCGCGGCAGCGAACGCAGACGATGGTAACGTCGAGCGAGATGAACCGGACGTTGCCCCAGTCGGTGACGTAATAGCTGCTGTTCTTCGCCCACTTGTCGAGGAAGAAGTGGCTGTTGTAGTAGCCGCGATTTCCGATGTCGTGATTTCCGATCGCGGGCAAGATCGGCGCCTTCGCCATCAGCGGGCGCTCGATCTGAAAGAACGTTACCCACTGATCCGGCTTACCGCCGCGCTCCACCATGTCTCCGGTGTGCAAAAACAGATCGATCTTCTCCTTCGCGAGGGCCTCGATCACGGCGCGGTGCACCTGGTGGTTGGTCCGGGTATCGCCGAACACGGCGAACCGCCCCGACTTGTCGTCCGCCGCGGGACCGACACGAAACGACCCCTCCCCCGCCTTCAGGCCGCCAATCTTCACGACGTAGGTGATCAGGTCGCCGCGCGTCAGCCCGGTCAGGTTGACCCAGTAGCGATCGCCCTGGCGCCGCGCGGCCTGAGATCCACCTCGCTGCTCGGTCTTCCACTCGACGGTCGCGTTCTCACGGCTCGTGTTCCGGAACGCGATCAGCGCCTTTTCGGGTCCGGTCAGCAGGACGTAGGGGCCCGTGAGCAAGGCTTGGGGCGTAGGGTCGCTCCACTCGCGTGCGTTGCGACGGCAGGAAGCGGTGACGCAGACCAGGCCTGCGAGAACGTACATCCACATGCGGTTGCTCAATTCGTCCTCACAGGCGGCAGGCCGATGATGCGCAGCATCTCGCCTTGGCCTTTTGCGAGGTGGACGAGGACAGGTGGCACCGAGGTGCCGGCTCGCGTCGCCTCGATTCGGACGATCGAGTAACCGTCCTGACTCGTGCTTGGTTTCAAGCCAATCAGACATACATGATGCCGTCCCCGGTCACCAGGCCGAACCGTGAGGGGACCGATCGGGCGACCGTCGAAGTCGAAGCCGCTTGCCGTATATGTCACCAGCGCACGGTTGAGATCGTAGCGCACAGTTAGGTCCTCGAAGCACAACTCCTCGCCCTTGACCTCGAACGCGTCGAGCGGGTTGACGCGATCGAACCAGTAGCGGGCGGTCTTGCGCTGCCGCTCGACGAGCACCTTCGTCAGGTAGTCGACGGCGCGTCGATCCGAGAACTGGCCCTCCCCGACCGCCGCGCGGATCTGCGGCTCGGTGAATCGGATCAGGATCTTCGCGCCCCAGAACGCGTCGAACCGATCCTTGAACAGCAGCGGCGTGTAGCTCGGCGTCACCGGCTTCCACACGCCAGGATCGTAGCCCTTCGACTCGAAGATCCCGACGCCGGGGATCCTGGGATTGTTTCGACCCTCCCACGGGCGCCGCCAGAGGCCGAGCGAGAGCAGCGAGCCGAAGATGTGCGGCGGATCGATCAGGTGAGAGTGGCCGACGTAGATCTTGTTGCCGGCCTCGGCGAACACCCCGAACATCTTTCCGAAGTCGACGTTGTAGTGCATCACGTAGTTGACCTTCGGATCGGCCGCGTCCTCGACGAACATGTCGACCGTCTGGTCGGCCTTCATGTCGACGTGATCGAGCCACGAGAAGACGGCGTACGCACCGCGCAGATCGCGCCGGAGCTCGTGCGGCACGGTGTCGTTCGGATCGTCGGAGCGCACGCCTTCGCGCGGCCACGGCCCGAGCGGCTTGCCGATCAGGAACCGACTCGCGAGCCCGCGGATCGATCCATCCTTGCTGACCTTCACCCGCGCGAGCTTGTCCTCGAGGATCTGTTCGGTCAGCGGATACGCGGCACCGAACAACGGCTTGACCTGGGCATCCTTGCCGATCACCAGATCCGCACGCGTGAACGTGACGATCTGATTGTCGGGCGTGTGATAGCCGCACGCCCAGAACAGCCGCGCGCCGATCACGTCCGCGGCGGTCTCGGTCTCCGGCAGCCCCTTCTGATCGAACTTGAGGACGTACTTCGCCCCGGTCGCGTCCTCGATGATGAAGCCGATCGACACGCCGCCGACCTTGGTGCTCTTGATCTTCCACGGCTTGTGGAGCATCGGATTCGCGCCGGCCTTGGCGCCGTCGCGCATCTCGTCGAGGCTGACCTCGCGCACGCCGATCCGATTGCGGAACCACGTCGAGTCCGGGACCTCGTCCATCGAGTTGACGTTCGCCGAGCGAACGCTCGGCCGCTGCTGCGTGAAGCGCACGATGCGCTGATAGAAGAACGCGTCGAAGTACTCCGACATCTTCACGAAGGCGATCTCGCGCGGTTGGGTCGCGAGATGGACGCGATCGTTGACGATCGTCACCGGGGCCTGGTTTCGATAGCGCACGGGGTCGAAGCCGCCGCCGCAGGTCGCGATCGCGGGGAGGGCGACGAGTACGAGCGCAAGTACAAGGATGGACCTCATCTGCGCTCCACGCGGACTTTGACGTCGTAGCCCGGATCGAAGCTGAGGCTGAAGAACAGCCCCCCGTCGGTGCTGGTCGCGACGGTGAACCGGCCGAGGAAGCTCTTCTTGCTGTGGAGCTCGATGCCGCCACCGAGGCCGATGCGGAGGTCGGAGAGCGAAATATCCTGCGGCTGCGAGAACACGCGGCCGACATCGCTGAACACGAACCCGCTGAGGTAATCGCCGGCGTCGAACCGATACTCGACGCTGGTCATCGCGGCGACGCGATCGCGATATTGATCCTGCTGGAAGCCGCGCAGCAGCAGAGGACCGCCGAGCCGAGGCAGGTTGTAGAACGAGACCTCGCCGTACCCGCCGGTGACGCCTTCGAGGTAGACGCGCGTCGCGAGCGTTCGCGGCCCTTCCGCGAGCCGGAAGTAGTTCTGGAGGTCGACGCCGTAGCGGATGAAGCGCGCCGGGTCGCCCGAGTATCCGTACGTGTAGCCGG
>JACCYD010001230.1 GCA_013696695.1 Deltaproteobacteria bacterium
GCTCAAGGATGGCGACACCGTGATCGTCGGAGAGCCGGATTGTCTGAGTCTGACGCTCAAGCTGTAGTGATGCGGTTCGCGCGCGCGCTGCTGCCACTCGCGTTCCTCGCCGGCTGCCCGCGGGACAAGCCGGTGAAGCCGCTGCCGCCGCTCGCGCACGCCGCGTACGCGCATTATCTCGACGGCAAGCTCGCGGGTTATCGCGATGATTGGGGCGCAGCCGCCGATGCGCTCACCGCCGCGCATGGTGCAGCGCCGGATCAGCCGATGGTCGCCGTCGAGCTCGCTCGCGCACAGGCCAAGGCGAAACGGGATGACGCTGCCCGCGCGACGCTCGCGACCGCGCGCACGAAGTGGCCGCAGCACTCGCAGGTCTGGCTCGCCTCGGGAGATCTGCTCGCGAAGGCCGCGCCCGTCGATGCGATCAAGGCGTATCGCAAGGCGATGGAGCTCGAGCCCACCGAGGAGCGCGCCTACCTCGGCCTCGCCAAGCTCGAGAAGCCACAGATCGCGATGGCCGTGCTCACGCGCCTGGTGAAGCAAGTGCCGACGTCGATCGAAGGTCGCTACCGGCTCGGCCAGCGGCTCGCCGCCGCGCGCAAGCTCGAGCCCGCCCTCGCCCAGCTGCGCAAGGTGCTCGAGCTCGATCCCGATCACATCGACGCGCGTCTCGATCTCGCGCGTGGCCTGCGGCTGCAAGGCAAGCTGCCCGAAGCGATCGCGCAGACGCGCGGTGCCTTCGATCGCGCGGGCCAGGCCCTCGATCTCGCCGAGGAGCTGTTCTTCCTCCTGCTCGAGGCCGACGATCAAACGGCCGCGATCGATCTACTGACGCTGCTCGACGATGAACGCAGTGACACCGATGCGCTGTTCTCGGTCGCGCGGCTCTACCGGGGCCTCGGCCGGATCACCGAAGCGCGCGCGATCGCGCAGCGTCTCTCGAAAACGGAAACCGAGCTCTCCCTCCTGCTCGAGGCCGATATCGATCTCGCCGTCGGTGACTACGCCGCGGTCGTGAAGCGCACGCTCACCGTCGTCAAATCCTCGGAGCGTTTCGGCACCGCGCGCCGGCTCGCAGCCAACGCGCACCTCTCCGCGGGCGATCCGCAAGCCGCGCTCGATGCGCTCGCCCCGGCGCGCTCCGCCAAGCCCCGCGATCTCGAGCTCGCCACCGCCGCAGCGTTCGCGCTGATCGATCTCAAGCGCGCCGAGGAAGCAAAGCTGGCGCTCGCGCCGTTCGGCGACACCACCGAGGCAACGTTCGCTCGCGCGCGCGTCGCCGATCGCGCGGGTGATCACGCGGGTGCGATCGCCGCCTGCGAAGGCTTGCTCGCCGCGAAGCCGGATCTCGGCGCCGCGCTCAACCTCGCGGGCTACCTGCTCGCCGATTCGGGCCAGCGCCTCGACATCGCCGAGAAGTACCTGATCCGCGCGCGAGAGCTCTCGCCCGGCGATCCGGCGGTGCTCGATTCCTACGGCTGGCTGCTCTACAAGAAGCGCGACACGCGCAACGCGGTCCGCGCCCTCGATCGCGCCGCTCGCTTCGCGCCGCTCGAGGCCGAGATCCACGTGCATCTCGCCGCGGCCTGGCTCGCCGATGGCGCGCCGCGCACCGCCGCCGCGACGCTCGATCGTGCAGTCGCGCTGCATCCGACCCCAGCGGTCCAGAAGAAGCTCGACGCCGTGCGTGCGACGCTGCCAAGGTAGGTGTTCGATCAAGTCTGTCGCGCTTGCTTCGCGCCGCTCGGCCGAGCGTTCGAGCTGGCGATATAGGTCGGATCGCGAAGCACGCGCTGGTAGGCGCGCCGAAACACTTCCGCGATCGCCGCCTTCGCGGGATCCGGATCGAGCGGCAACACACGCCGGCCTTGCCACTTGCGGCCGCTCCGGTGATTCGCGCGTGCGATCAGGACCCGTTCTCTGGCGATGGGCGATTCCGCTTGGGGAATCACTCGTTGACCGAGGAAATGACCAGCCCACCGGGCCGGTGATACGATGATCGTCATGACTCGCCTGCTTCTGGTC
>JACCYD010001234.1 GCA_013696695.1 Deltaproteobacteria bacterium
TCCACGACGTGGCGAGCTTGGAGTCGCGCGACATCAGCTGCTCGATCGCGCGCTCGATGATCGGCGAGTCGGACAATTTTCCGACGTCGCCCCCGATGATCACCTCGGCCGTCGACGGCACCGCCGCGAGCCCGGTGATCTCCGGCGGCGGACCGCTCGGTTCGGACTTCTTGCCGCACGCCGCGGCGAGCACCACGAGCGCGATATGAAGACTGCGTCTGGTCACGGAGAGACAGCGTTTTTCAGGGGTTTCCCATTCCCGCGCCGCCACCCATCGACATCAGCCCCTGCAGCGACTTGAGCATCTTGGGGACGTTCGCCTTCGAGACGATCATCCCGAGCTTGAGATCCTGTCCGTCGGCGCCGACGTCGATCTTGTCGATGTTGAGCATGCCGGCCGCCGGAGCGAGCTGCGACTTCATCATCGTCGCCGCCTGCGTCGCCTGATCCTGCGAAGCGAGGCGCATCCGCAGATCGAGGTTCAAGCCATCGGAGACGTCGAGCGATCCGAACACGTGGCTCGGCTTGACGCCGGCCATCGCGAGCGGCTGGAACGCCTTGGCCTTGCCGTTCATCAGCATCCACAGCGACTTCTCGGTCTCGAGCCGGTTGTACATGTCGACGAACGCATTGGAGGTCGACAGCCCGCCGGTCGCGGCGACCACGGCCTTGACCCCCGCGCCCGTCGCCTTCGGACCGACCACGATCACCGCGGTGTCGTCGCTGGTGAACATGAACGCGATCGACGGCGTATCGGGCCCCGCCGACTTGGGCTTCAGGATCGTCACGTCACCGTCCTGCGTGATGTCGACCTTGGCATCCTTGTCGGTCTTCATCTTCTCGGCGCACGCCGTCACCGCGGCCTTGTCGGGTCCGTGCACGACGACCACGCCCTCTTTACCGGCGGCGCCATCCTTGAGCCCGATCGAGGCCGACTTGACGACGGCCATCGGGTCGAAGTTGCACTTCTGCTTGATCTCGTCGAGCCTCGCCTTGACGTCGTCGGACATCACGCGCGGCGCGATGAACTCCTTCCACATCGGGCTGGTCTGGATCAGGGCGAGGTTGACGCCGAGCACCTGATCCGAATCGATCGGAAGCAGGGCGAGATCGGCGGTGTTCGTCGCCTGCTTGATCTTCGCAGCCGGCGCCTCCGGCGTCGTCGGCTTGACCGCCGGCTCGGCGGGTTTGTCGGCAGGCGTCGCGGGATCCGCGGGCTTGCCTGCCGGTTTGTCGCTGGGTTTGTCACCCTTGCCGCACGCAGCAGCGATCAAAAGTCCTGCGACCCACAGACGCGCCATGTTGCTCCTCGGTCCGTCACGAGAATGACGGTACGCGAGGACGTATATCACCCTCGGGCGCAGGGTGCCATCTGGCGGATGGTTACGGCTTGCCCATCATGCCGCCGAACTGCGTCGCGAGCGCCTTCAGCTTGGCGTCCGACAGCAGCACCTTGACGCTGACGTCCGAGCCGTCCGCGGCGATCGTCACCTTGTCGACCATGCCGGCCGCAGCCTTGACCTGCGTGTTCATCATGTTCGACAGGTTCGTGGCATCGGCCGCGTTCTTCATGCGCACGCGCATGTCGAGGTTGAGATCCTTGTTGACGTTGAGCGAGCCGTAGACCGCCTTCGGCTTGATGCCGAGCGAGGCCATCGCATCGAACGCCTTCGAGCTGCCGTTCATGATGACCCACAGCGTGTCGGCGGTGTTCGTCTTCTTGTACAGCTCGACGAACGCGGCGGACGTCTTGAGCGCCGAGCCACCCTTGGCGACGGCCTTGATGCCGTCCTTGGTGCCCTGCGCGCCCATCACGAACAGCGCGGTGTTGTCACCGACGAACGTGAACGCGGCCTGGTTGCCGTTCTTCGTGAACAACAGGACGTCGCCGTCCTTCTTCGCGTCCTTGCCGATCTTGCCCGACTTGACGAGCTTGTCGTAGCAGGCGACGGCCTTCACCTTGTTCACGCCGTGCATCACGACGACGCCATCGGGCGTGGCCGCGCCGATGCCCTTGAAGCCGAACGAAATCTTCGTCACGACCTTCAGGGGATCGAGGCCGCACTGCTGCTGGAACTCGGCCATCTCTTTCTGGACGTCGTTCTTCGCCATCAGCGGACCGACAAGCTGCTTCCACAGCTGGCTAGCCTGAAGCTGCTGGAAGTCGAGACCACCGACCATCTCGGAGTCGACGGGCAACAGCGACAGGTCGTCGGTCTTGTCCGCAAAGGCCGGAGCCGACGCGAGCGACAGGGCGACGGCGAGACAACATGCAGAACGCTTAATGACGGTGACCATCTGTCTTCCTTTTTTTGGAATCCGAAGCCGTGAAGCGGGCGGCACTATACACATTGCCCCCCGTGCTAGGGTGCCCCCGGTGCCTTGGAGGCGGCATAGGCTGCGAGATGCGGACGTCTGGGCCAAGGTCGATATTCAAGGCCGCCTGGTTCCCGACGGGGACGGTCGCGTCGAGGTCGTCTACAAGGCGGCCGATGGCACGAAGGTGTACCGCGCCCGCTCGGAAAATCTGACACCTACAAATGACGCGCCGATCGAAATCGCGGCAGGCGAGCCCGCTCCGGACTCCAAGAAGCGTGGCGCCGACCCGATCCCCGACAACGCGATTCACGTGTGGACGGACGGTGGCTGCGTGCCGAACCCCGGCCCGTGCGGGATCGGCGTCGTCGTGATCGACGGTAAGGACAAGCGCGAGATCAGCGAGTACCTCGGCGTCGGCACCAACAACATCGCCGAGCTCACCGCGATCGTGCGTGGCCTCGAGGCCGTCAAGGATCGCGCACGACCAGTGGTCGTGTACTCGGACTCCGCCTACGCGATCGGGTTGTTGACGCAAAACTGGAAGCCCAAGGCGAACGTCGAGCTCGTGACACAACTGCGCGCGCTGCTCAAACAATTCCCCGACTGCCGATTCGTGAAGGTGGCTGCTCATACGGGCATCGCGCTCAACGAACGCGTCGATCAACTGGCTGCGGCTGCGATCGCCGGCCGGTAATTGATCCACGAGCGCGTCGATCGGCTGACGGGCGACCGCGTTTGCCAGGTGTTGCCACCTCGACCCTGACCGATCAGCGGGTGCGCTGCACGTCGGCGGCGACCTCCGCGAGCGTGACGAACTGCCAGGTCTTCGCGAGGTCGTCGAGGATCGCCTCCAGTCGGGCGAGCTTCTCGGCGATCGGGACGCGGAGATCGGGCTGACGCGCCACCAGCTCCCCCGGGATGCCGTCCTTGTCGGCGTCGGCGAAGTCGATGCCGTGGAGCTCGAGGTTGAAGAGCTCGCGCTTTGCCATCGCGGCGAGCACGCGCGTACGGATCCCCTCGGGCGCCAGGATCAAGTTCGTGCCGATCGCGGGGATGCGCGTCCACGGCGTGACCGCGATCGGCAGCTCGACGAGCGGTGCCTGGCCTCTTCGCCATGGCGCGGTCATCGCGGGGCGGTACGGATCGGCGGGCGCGATCAGCTGGCGCGGATTCGCGAGCACCGCACCGCTCGGGCGGCGGAGCAGTGCGAGCGCGCCCATCACCACCGCTTTCGCTGCGTAGTAGCCGGGCGCCGGAAAGATCGACGAGTCATAGCGATAGCCGCGGCGCGCGAGTGCGTCGAACATCTGCGCCGACACGTCGTAACCCGGCGCGCGAAACCCGCGTGGCGGCGTGCTCGCGATCGCGCGCAGCACGCGATCGCACGACCCGATCTCGTCCTCGATCTTCTTGGTCGGCAGGCGCGCGAGGTCGTACGGGTGTGAATAGGAGTGATTGCCGAGCTCGTCACCGCGCTGCGCGAGCTCGCGCAACGCGGCTGCGTTGGCGGCCCGGCTGTCGCGATCCGGCAGCGGCGCGTCGGCGTCGGCATCGCGACCGACGACGAACCACGTGACGCGGAGGCCGCGGCTCGCGAACAGCTTCGCGGCGCGGGGCAACGCACGCTCGAAGATGACGTGCTCGAGCTCGCGCGGTGCCGCGCCGAGGCCGTGGATCTTGTAGTAGCAGTCGATCGCGTCGAGATCGATCGAGACGGCGCAGGGTTTCACGGTTTGCCGCCGAAGCGGATCACGTAGGTCAGCTTCGCCAACCCGCGCATCACGTTCGGCACGCGCTTCATCAAGTTGATCGCCGGCGGCCGCTTCTCCGAGAGCCGGATCGGGATCTCGATGACGTGGAGATCCATGCGGCCCGCTCGGATCACGAGCTCGGACGCGAACAGATCGCGATCGATGACACACGACTCGACGACCGGCAGCAGCGACAGGCGGCGAAACGCCTTGAGCCCGTGCGTGTCGGTCCCGCGAAAATCGAGCGCGACGCGTAGCATGCGGTTGATCACGCGGGTGGCCGCGCGGCGAAACGCCGGGCGTTCGTCCATCGCGCCCTTCATCGCCTTGCTGCCCACCACCATGTCGCAATCGCTATGGCGGAGATTCTCGAGCGCGCGGCGATGGAAATCGCGGTCGCAGAGATCGATCTCCTCGCAGATCACGAACGTGCCGCGCGCCTCGAGGATGCCGCGGCGCAGCGCCTTGCCGTAGTTCGGCTCGCCGAGCGAGAACGTGCGCACCTCGTCGACCTCGTCGGCGAGGTGCTGGGC
>JACCYD010001239.1 GCA_013696695.1 Deltaproteobacteria bacterium
GTGCCGAGGCGCTTGCCGGCGCCGTCGTAGAGCTCGACCGACTTGATCTGGATCGTCGCGCCGGACGCGTCGTGCGAGCGCAGCGACAGCTGCATCCTGGTCTGCTGGCAGGCGCGGCGCAGGCTGCAGTCGTAGCCGTCCGCGCACGCGAAGCTCGCGTTCGAGCGCGGCTGGGGTGTACCGCGTTGGCTCGCGGCTTGGACCGGGACGTAATCCACCGTCGCGAGGATCGGATCCGGGCAGTCGCCGGCGAGCGACACGCTGGCGACCTCGACATCGAGCACGGCAACGGGGACGATCTGGAGATCGGTGTGCGTCGCCGACCAGCAACCGGCGACCAGGACGAACAGGGCGGGCTTCATGAGGTGGTCAAACGCGGCACCGACGATGTCGGCCTATCGAAGAAAATTCGTGTCGGCGCTGCAAGCCCTGCCGCCGGCTAGGGAATCGCCAGGATGATCGTCGCGGTGGTGTTGCGCAGCAGCCCGAGCGCGAGCTTGGTGCCCGGCGGCGCCTGGAGCAGCGTGTGCGCGCGCCCGGCGTTCTCGCCGCGAACATCGATGCCGTCGATCGACACGACGATGTCGCCGACCTCGATCCCGGAGCTCGCGGCGGGACCTTTCGGATCGACATAGCTGATGCGCCGCTCGCGCTTGTCGGGCGGCGTATCGAGCGACTGCTCGGCGAACTTGAGGCCGAGCTCGCCGGCGGGCTCTCCGCCCTTGATCCGGTGTTTGAGCATTGTGACGTCGCCGATGTCGATCGTGCCGGTGCCGCGGATCGTTCGATACGCCTGCACGCCTGCGTAGTTGTTGTCGTCGCCGCCCCAGCCGGAGATCAACACCTGACCCTGCGGCGCGTTGCGGACGGTGAACCGGCCGGCCTCGTCGGAGACGTGCTCCTTGCCCTCGACGACCGGATACATGCCGCCGCCGCGCACGCGCCGCGCGACCACCGACACGCCGGTGACCGGTGCGGTGGTCACGAGATCGACGACGCGACCGGTCAGGGTGACAAAGCCCTCGAGCGCGAGATCGACACCGGTGCGCGCCTCGCCTTCGCCGAGGATGACCTCCATTTGCACCAGGCCTCCCAGCGCCTCGGCGCTGACGACGTACGTGCCCTTCGGGAGATCAGCGAGCGCGTAGCGACCGTCGCTGCGGAAGAACTGCTCGCGCCGGCGATACCCCGAGGTGAAGTCGCGGATCGAGATCGCGAAGTCGGTTGGCACCTCGCCACCCACGTGCGTCACCTTGCCGGCGATCGAGCCGGTGGCGCGGATCGTGAGCTTCGCCGTACCGCCGGTGGCGACGTGCTCGGCGATCGCTTCGCCGCCGCCGCGCCGGTACGCGCGGATCGTGTAGTTGCCGGGCGCGAGCTTCGACAGGGCGAACGCGCCATCGGTGGTCGTCAGCACCGGCCGTTCGTTCCAGTTCCACCGCGTGCGATACGCACCGGAATTCGTCGCGCCGGCGGCATCTGATTCGCGCGCTGCCGACACGAACGCATCGGCGACCGGCTGGCCGGCCGCGTCGACGACGGTGCCGCTGATCGCACCGCCCTGACTCTCGACGACGATCCGCACCGTCGACGTTTGCCCGGCGCGCACGGTGACGCGTTCGCCCTGGTTGGTGTCGTCGGTGGTGCCCGCCTTGCGAAGCACGACCTGCTGCGTGCGAGCGGTCAGTCGATACTCGCCAGGGCGCACCGCCGGGATCGAGAACGTGCCTGCTGGACCGCTGCGCTCGCCTCGCGGGCTGCCGCGCACGCCGATGCCGCTCGCCTCGACCTCGACCTCGGCCACCGGGCGGCCATCGGCATCGGTCACCGTGCCGGCGATGGCGCCGACCGCTTCGGGTGTCAGCACGACATCGCGCTCGACAACCGCACCGTCGGCGAGCTCGAGTGCGATCGTCTCGCGCGCCACGATGTCGCGCTCGATCGACGCGGTGAGCTTGTACGAGCCGCCGCGCAGCCCGGTGATCTCGTAACGACCATCCGCCGTCGTAGAGCCACCGCCACCACTGAACTTGTCGCGAGCCTTCGCTTCGCGTGCGGCCGACACCGTGGCGTCGCGAATCGGCTCGCCGGACGTTGTCGTCACCCGGCCGCGCAGCGTGGCGCCGGTGTCGACGTCCCACACCAGACCGGTGGCATCGCGATCGACGATCTCGATCGGCGGATACGTTTCTTTCGTCAGCGTGCCGGGGCAGTACACCGTGACGTCGTACTTGCCGGGCAACACGCCCTCGCCGAAGTGCGTGCCGTCGGTGCCGCGCACGAGATCGAAGAACCGCGCGGCGGCGCGATTCTGCAGCGACACGCTGCCGCGCTCGCAATCCTGTTTGGTCGACGTCACGACGACCCGGCCATCGATCCGGAACGCCGGGAACACCTTCACGACGATGCCCTCGACGTGCTGCGCGAGCCCGACGAGCACCGAGCCCTCGGTGCGACCGAAGCCGGCGCTGGTGCGCGCGACCACGACGTAGCGCTTCGGGATCAACCGCGAGACGCGGAATGCGCCGCGCTCGTCGGTGAACGTGGTCTCGCCAGCTTCCCACTCCCATTCGTGGCCGACGATCACGCGCGCGCCCGCGATCGGCTCGTTGCTCGCGGCGTCGACGACGATCCCCGCGATCGACGACTCCGGCGTCAGTACGATCTCCATTCGCACCGCCGGGCTCTTCGACTTCGGCACGTCGATGTCGTCCGTCGAGGGCGCATAGCCGTCGGCGGTCGCGGTGACGAGGTTGGTGCCGGGCTTGACCCACAGCGACCACTCGCCCTTGGCATCGGTCTCGACCAGCACACCGCCGTCGACCCACACGCGCGCCTTCTCGATCGGCCCACCGGTGAGATCGGAGACGATGCCTGCGAGCTCGACGCCACCGTCGCGCAGCACCAGATCGATGTCGGTGCGCCGCTGGCCGGC
The DNA here is from genome assembly GCA_013696695.1 of Deltaproteobacteria bacterium. Classification (GTDB taxonomy): domain Bacteria; phylum Myxococcota_A; class Polyangia; order Haliangiales; family Haliangiaceae; genus JABFXX01. The sequence continues at coordinate 2,936 of JACCYD010001239.1, forward strand.
GCGCAGGACGATCGGCCGCGGCTCGTCCCTCACATCGCTCCACGCCGCGGACTGGTACGTCGGCGCCGCGGCGCTCGCGAAGTAGCGCCCGGGGAACAGGCCTTCGATCGCATACGCACCGTCGTCACCGGCCGTGGTGCACGTCGGTTCGCGCACCAGGTCGTCGGGGAGCTCGGCCGCATAACCGCGGGCGCAGACGCGCGCGCGCTTGATCGCAGCGCCGCGCTGATCC
>JACCYD010001244.1 GCA_013696695.1 Deltaproteobacteria bacterium
CCCCAGCACCACGCACGCCCGAATTGATCGAGCGCGCAGGCAAACCCGCCGCCAGCGGTGACCGCGGCGAACGCGGGCTCGCACGTGTCGCCGTCGGCCGCGCAGAATCCGACGGAGCACGTCGTACCGCCGGGACAGCCGTCGTCGCACGGGATCGAGCACGGCCCCGGGTTCTGATCGCCGCAGCCGGTCGCGAGCGCGATGGCGACGACCATGGGGACCCAGCGCATCGTTCGATTGTACGGCGGGCAGCGATCCAGTGTGGTGTTACATCCCGTCCGCTGACTGACGACGCGCGCGCTGCGAGGTGGTGTCAGAGCACGCCGGCGATCCACACGCGATCGACGTGGTTCGCGCCGTAGTGATACGGCACGTCCGCGGGGTCGTTGCACTTCCACAGCACGACGTCGCCCGCGGCTCCTGTCACCAGGCGCCCAGCCTCGACGCCGAGTGCACGTGCCGCATGTCGCGTGACGCCGAGCCACGCTTCCTCGACGGTCATCCCGTAGTGCGTGGTGGCGAGCCAGAGCTGCAGTGGTAGCGACTCCGAGTAGCTCGAGCCCGGGTTGAGATCGGTCGCGACGGCGAGTGGGACCCCGGCATGGCGCAGCTTGTCGACCGGCGGCACCGGCAGTCGCAGCTGGACGCACGCGCCCGGCAACATCACCGCGACGACCCCCGCACGCGCGAGCGCAGCGATGCCGTCATCCGAAATCTGTTCGACGTGATCGGCGGATCGCGCGCCGAGCTCGCCGAGCAGCTCCGCGGCGCCCAGATCGCGGAACTGCCCGACGTGGCCTCGGACCGCGAGCCCGCACGCCTTCGCGGTGGTCAGGATCGCGCGCGTCTCGGCGAGCGTGAACGCGCCCTCGTCGCAATAGACATCGACCGAGGTGGCGAGCCGCTCGGTCGCGGCGGCGCGCACCAGCTGATCGCAGATGCTTCGCACGTAGACGTCGCGATCGACGGCGCGGTCGGCGGGGATCAGATGAGCGAGCAGCGTCGGCACGATCCGCGGACCGGCGACGACCGCCGCGCGTGCGATGCAGCGCAGGAGCCGGAGCTCGCCGGCGTTGGTCAAGTCGTAGCCGCTCTTGATCTCGATCACCGTCGTGCCGTTCGCGCGTGCGCAGGCGATCCGCTCGCGGGTCAGCTCGACGAGCGTGTCGTCGGCAGCGCCGCGGGTCGGCTCGAGCGTGGCGTGGATGCCGCCGCCTGCCGCCGCGATCTCGAGATACGGCGTACCGGCCGCGCGCATCGCGAACTCGTTCGCGCGATCGCCGGCGAAGATCGCGTGGGTGTGGCAATCGACCAGCCCCGGTGTCACGAGCCGCCCGCGCGCATCGATCGTGTAACCGGCGGAGGGCGCCTCGGCGTCGTCGCCGATCCAGGCGATCTTGCCGCCCGCGATGACGAGCGCTCCATGATCGATCATCCCGAGTCCCGGGCGCGCCGGATCGCAGGTCATCACGCGCGCGTTGCGGATCACGAGGTCGGTCATCAGTCCGCTCCCTTGCGCTCGTTGCCGCGCTTGAAGTTTCCCGTCTTGCGAGCGACCACGAGCTGCACGGCCTCGGGGCCGGTGGCGACCGCGTCGCGGATCTCGTCGGCGTCGGCGCCTGTGAGCGTGCGCACCAGGCGCCCGCGGAAGCGCACGAGGACCTTGTCGCGCGTGATCTGCACGTCGAAGGGCTCCTCCGCGAGCTTGCCGCGCTTGTCGATCGTCAAGGTCGAGGCTCCTCGTGATCAGGGCAACCGGTCGTGACCGGGCGGCGGCTCGAGCGTCTTCTCGACCACGGCGAAGTACTTCGGATCGAGGTCCTCGAACAGCGAGCGCCCGCCGCCCATATACGCGCGCGACAGATCGTCGACCGCGCGCTCGTCGGCATTCTCGAGCCGCGCCTGCCCGAGCCGCAGGTGCACCCACGGATTGCCGACCGTTCCAGGACAATGCATCGCATCGCGCAGCGGCTGCAGTGCGCGCTGAAAATCGCCGGCGCGGATCGCGCACTCGCCCATCGCGACCAGCAGCCAGCCGGCGACGTTCCAGTTCTCGAAGGGACGCGGCACCAGCTCGAGCGCGCCGACGAACGCCGAGAACGCGGCCTTCATGTCGCCCACTTCGAGGTGCTGGTGGCCTTCGGTCGCCTTCGCGCAGATCGCTGCGAGCGTGGTCGCCGGCAAGATCGCCTCGTCGCGGCCGTGCTCGTCGAGCTTGGTCGACGGGAAGGTGTCGCCTTCGACGTCGACGATCACGCGATCGGGCAGGAACACGCCGCGCGGCGCGATCGTGGCGATCGGTGGCGGAGTGGCCATCGTGGTGGCCGGCGTATTCTCGTTCGCGGGTGCGTGTGGAGGCGCGTCGGAGACGGTGTTCGAGGAGCCCTGCTTCGCGCGCGAGTCGCCGTTGGACGCGCCGTTCGACGCACCGTTCGTCATCCGCGTCGCGACGACAGCCGTCGCCGCGACAGGCTCCACAGCAGCAACAGCAACCGGCTTCGTCGTCTTGTTCGCGGGCGCGGCCTTCTTGGGCGCGACCTTCTTGGCAGGCGCGGCCTTCTTCGGCGCGGCCTGCTTCGGCGCGGCCTGCTTCGGCGCGGTCTTGTTCGGCGCGGCCTTCTTCAGTGCGGCGTTCTTCGGCGCAGCCTTCTTGGCGGGCGCAGTCTTCTTCACGGGTTGCTTCGCCATGCGGCACGACGAGTATCACCCGATCGGACGCCAGGGCGCGGGTCCGCGCGCGGACTTCAACCCTGGCGCGCGTTCCAGAACAACCGCCAGGTCGCCAAGTCGCCAAGACAGACGCCAAGGATTCGATCAATCTCGTGCTCGCGCGATCCCAGGGTCGAGACCCCGTGTCCTCGGGGAAGATCGGAATTCAGAAAGCAGGATCTTGGCGGCTGTCTTGGCCTTGGCGACCTGGCGGTGATTCTGGAGCACGCGCTGGCGCCTGCACGCGCCCGGGCTTCGGCTCGGAGTCGCTCGGCGCGCGCCGGCTCGAGATCCTGGATTCTGATCGTCGGGATGCTCTTCGAATCTCGATGCCGCTCAGCCGTCGACGCGGCGGCGCGGGATCACGACGCCGCGCTGTTCCGCCG
>JACCYD010001270.1 GCA_013696695.1 Deltaproteobacteria bacterium
GTGCCGAGCAGATATTGCTGCTCGTAGAGCGCGCCGGCACGCAGCGCCGGAAACACGTAATCGCGAACGAACTCGATCCGGAGGTCGCGGACGACGGCCTTCGAGGCGCCGACGGCGAGCGCCTTCGTGCGCGCGGCCTCGAGGTCTTCGGCTTGCCCGACATCGGCACAGAAGCACACGACCTCGCAGCCATACTTGTCTGCGATCCACTTGACAGCGACGGAGGTGTCGAGACCTCCGGAATACGCGAGCACGACTTTGCGAACCATGAGGACGTTTATACCGTGCCCGTGCCCCCGCCCTTGTCCTGCAGCGTCGGATCTGCTCGGACTGTCCTTGCTCAGCGCAGGATGCCGCGCAGGAACAGCTGGCAGAGATACCGGTAGGCCTCGAGCCGGGGCATGCCCGAGACGTCGAGCAGCTCGTCCATGGTCACCATGCCGTCGATGCGCGACAGCAGGAACGCCGCGCGCGGGCTGATCGGCGCATTCGCGAGCTCGTGCAGCGGCCGGGCGAGGATCGGCTGGCGATCGAGATTGCCGAGGAAGGCCTGGAACACCTGCAGCATGTGATCGCGATGGCGATGCACCAGCTTCTGGCCGAGGGCGCTGTTCGGATCTTCGGACAGTGCGAGATCGATCGCGGCGACTGCCTTGTCGAGCTCGCCGGCCTGCGACCACGCGATCGCCTTCTCGAATAGCACCGTGATGCGGCGGCGCGTGCGGTCTTCTTTCTGTTCGCGATCCGGAGCGCCTTCATCGACCTCGTCGAGGATCTGGGCGCTGCGCGCGTCGATCGGATCGAATGGCAGGATCACATCGGCGCGCGTGCCGTCACCTACGGAGGCGGCGGCGATCGCCTTGCGGAAACCGGTGTCATCCTCACGCGCGGCCGCGAGCACGCCGCCGAGCGGGCGGATGCCGAGGTCGCGCGTCGGCGCGGACACCAACTCCTGACGGAAAGCGGCCATCGTGTTGGGTGACAGCTCGACAGTCTGCGTCGCGCTCAGTTTTGGCATCGCGGCGTTGGTCTTCTGTGACTCGAAATCGCGCGTGATGGTCGACGGCAGCGTGGGCGCATCGAGCGCCGGCCGACGAAGTGACCCCGAGAATTCGGCGGTGTCGGTGCGCGGTTGCCCGGTCAGCGGATCGAGCGGGTGCGATCCACGCAGCGGCGTTGGCGTCGGGCTCGGCAGCGAGCTGATCAGCTCATCCGCAGCGCCGGGCGGATCGTCGTAGGACAGCGAGATGGTCGCGCTCGCGGGCGGCACATCGCTGTCGCTCGCCAGGTTCATCGACGTGTACGGATCCTCGGTCTCACCTGGCGTCCGTAGCGTCATCTTGAGCTCGGACGGAACCTGCGACGGGCGATGGGCGCGTGCCGTTGGCTTGACGAAGCCGGTATCGCGATCACGAACGCCGGTGGGCTGAGTCGCGAAGCCTTGCGCCGGCGAGTGCAGGCCGGGCGTCAGATCGACGTCGCCAAACTCGGGCCGTGCGGACTCCGGAGGCGCGGCGAACGTCTGGACCGTCTCGTCGCCGACCCGATTTGCGTTCTGATACTCGCGCGTTTGATCTTCGAAGCTGACGGTTGCCGCCGGCGCGCTTTCATCGTCCATGAACCATCCCTCGTCGACCGCGTCCGGCTTCTTCAGATCCGGTGCGCTCACCCGCTCCAGCTCGCCCGGAAAGATCTCGATCTGGTACGGCTCGTCGTCGAGCCCGAACGGCACCTTCGACTCGTCGTTGGGGACCTCGCCGGTCAGCAGGTCGTAGTTGATCCGCACGTAATCGACGTAGCTGTTGGCCTGCGCGTTCTCCGGATCGGAGGCCAGCGCCTTCTCCCATGCCAGCAGCGCCCCGTCGAGGTCGCCTTGCCCGTAGAGCGTGAGGCCCTCTTCGATCAGCTGATCGATCTCGGGTGGAGTCATTTTGCTCTACACGTCACGGCACGCTACCCGCGCGTCTTGGAGACGACACCGCGGAACATGTTGAGCGTGCGGTTCAACGCCTCCGTCGCCTCCGTCAGGGTCGTCAAATCTTTGGCGGCGATCGACGTGCGCGTGCGATCGACGACCGCGCGCGCCTTCTTTACCGCGTCCTGACCGAAGTCGGAACCGGCGATGATGTCGGTGACCTGCGGAAACAGCGACTCGATCTCTTCGAGGGCCTTCTCCGCCATGTGCCGCGCCTTGTCGAACTCCTGGCCGGAGCGAACCTCGACCATGTAGTCCTTGTTCGCGTCGACCATCTTCTTGATCTCGTCCTCGGTGAGGCCCGAGGTGGCGGTGACGGTGATCGATTGCTCGAGACCGGTCTCGAGATCGCGTGCTTTCACCGACACGATGCCGTCGGCGGAGATGTGGAACATCACCTCGATCTCGACCTCGCCGCGCGGCGCGCGCCGCAGACCGGTGAGCACGAACTCGCCGAGCAGCTCGTTCTCCTCGGCGCGATCGCTCTCGCCCTGGAGCACGAGGATCTTCACCGAGGTCTGGTTGTCCTTGACCGTGGTGAACACGTGCTGCTCGGACGTCGGGACCGTGGTGTTCTGCTCGATCAGTTTGTGGAAGTAGCCACCGACGATCATGATGCCGAGCGAGTGCGGCGTGACGTCGAGGAGCAAGATGTCGCTCTTCTCGTCGGTGAGGGCGGCACCCTGGATCGCGGCGCCGAGCGCGACGACCTCGTCGGGGTGGACGCCCTTGCACGGCTCGAGGCCGAAGAACTCGGCCACCGCGGACTGCACGCGGGGCATGCGGGTCATGCCGCCGACCAGGATCAC
>JACCYD010001304.1 GCA_013696695.1 Deltaproteobacteria bacterium
GCGATCGCGCGCGATGTGCAAGCCGGATCGCAGGGCAGGGCGCGCTGGATCGTCGAGCTCGATCGAGCGAAGGCGATCGAGCTCGCGATCGCGGAAGCGAAGCCCGGCGATGTCGTCGTCATCGCGGGCAAGGGCCACGAAAAGGTCCAGGAAGTCCGTGGCGTCGATCACCCGTTCTCCGATGTCGAGGTCGCGCATGCCGCGTTTGATCGCCGGTGATGGGATGGCTCTTCCGGAGAATCAACACAGAGGCACAGAGGGCAGAGGAGGGCTGGGGTTCCTTTGCGATGGCCGATCGACAGTGATGGATCTCGGGCCTGACCTCCGTGCCTCCGCGGTGAAGTCCGAATCCGTGATCCGTGCTGTGATCGCCGTTCGAATGCCATACTCGACCCGAGCGTTGGATCCGTCATGACCAAGAACGCCATTTTCTGCTGCATCTTCGCGGCGTGTGGCGAGCCGAGCGCGGTGTCGCCGCCGGTCCAAAACGCCGCGACAGCGCCCGCTGCGGTCGCGTTACCTGCGGACGCAGCGCTCGGCGTGCTGAGCATCGCGCCCATCGCGACGCGCGACCTCGGGAACTGGATTCCGGCCGCACCGGCCCCGTTCCTGGTCGAAGACGCGCTGCGCGAGGGCAAGGGCCCGCCGCCGAGCTGGCTCGCGATCGATCGCGCGGGCGCCGAGGTACGGCTGACCTACGGCGAGACCATGCAGATCAAGTACGGCTGCGACGACAACCTGATGACGGTGAGCAAGCTGACCGGCGACGGCGTGAAGCTGAAACCCGGCCTGCTCTGGCTTCGCCCGCTGGACGCTGCGGCGTGGGCACCGAAGGCGCTCTCGATCGTGAACGGCACGACGACCGCGGCACGGCGCGACTACACGATCGGTCCGGTCACGCTCGAGCTGGTTCGAGCCGATGCGAAGCGCGGAGCGCTGCACGTCGCGTGGCGCGGCCGCCGCGTGCATCGCGTTCCGATCGAGCGGCACGACATGGACGGTGCCGAGAACGACCGCATGATGGATCTGACGACCACTGATGTCGGCGTGCCGATACCCGAGGCGGCGTGGTCGTTCGCGAACGAGGGGGCGGTCCTGCTGGTCCTTCGTCGCCAGGCCTACGAGGGCACGACGTTCGAAGTGGTCGTCGTCAACGCCGAGACCGGCCGCCGCGTCGAGGCCATGGCGATGTACCTGTACTACTGCGCATTTTGAGATCAAGCGCCGTGCCCTGCAACGCAGCTTCGTGATCCTCAGTCGACGCGTACGACGGTGACGGTCTGCGTCGGGCCGTCGAGATCGAGGATGAGGAAATGGCGATCGATGCCGTCGCCGCGCATCGGCTCTGCGCCGCCGCCACCCGAGACGAACGCCGGGATGCCGGCATTCTCGAACTCGATCAGCGTGTGGATGTGGCCGTAGAGCGTGAGGTCGACGTGCCCCTCGGCGAGCCGGGCGAGCAACCGGCGGGCATCGCGCGTGCTGCGGAACGCGCCGTAGCGCAAGCCGACGGGATCGATCGGCGGGATGTGCGTGAGGAAGATGTGCGGCTGATCGATCGCCTGCACGAGCCAGGTATCGATCCAGCTCTCGACGATCGGATCGATGCCGGCATCGCCCGAGTCGGCGAACGTGAACGCCGTGCCCTTGAACTCGAAGTGGAAGCTCGCGCGGCCGAAGCGGCCGAAGAACCGGTCGGCGCCTCCCCACAGCTCGTGATTGCCGAGCGTCGTGTAGAACGGGATCGTGAGCGTCGTCAGCTGGCGATCGAAGAGCTCGTATTCCTCGATCGTGCCGCGCTCGGTGATGTCGCCCATCGCGGTGACGAAGCGAGCGTCAGGCACGGCGCTGATCATCTCGAAGACGTCGTCGACGATCGGCAGCGCGGTCTGGATGTCGGCCATCGCCACGATCCGATAGGGCTCGATGCGATCGGCATCGGGAGGCGCGACGCGCAGCGTGTGGTTGCCGGCCGCGAGGGCGACGCGGAAGGTCGCCACGGTCGGCGGACCGTCGGGCGTGCGATCGAACGGCGCGCCATCGATGATCAGTTGCGAATCCGACAGCGAGTTGCGCGCGATGATCGTCCAGTCGCCGGCATCGGGAACGGCGAACGCGAGCTGGATCGCCGGCGCGCCGCACCACAGATCGAGGAGACCATCCGATAGATCGCGGATCGCGGCGAGGCCGTCCTTGACCTCGACCGTCGCGCTCGCGATCTCGGCCTTGCCGACGGCGAGCTCGTCCTCCGCGCGACCCTCGGCGGGACGCGTGCAGGAGCACAACAGCGTCACGAACAGCAGTGCTCTCATCTCGTGCCTCCGCGATAGCGCAATGCGACCGTGGTCAGCCACGCGTTGCCGACGTCGACCTCGAGGTGCGCTGCCCATTTTGGATCGAACATCCAGTCGAGTGACGCGCCGAGGCTACCGACGAAGCCGGCGGCGCGACCCGCGGCGATGCCACCGACCATCGAATCACGGCGGTGATCGTAGAACAGCTGCACCTCGCCGCGATTGCCGAGGTAGACGCCCCAGCTGAACGTGCCGAGCAGGATGCTGCTGTTGTCGTGATCTCCGAAGTGCGACACGCGCTCGACGCCGATACCGGAGGACATCTCGATGAACGCGCCGCGCAACCCGCGATCGAGCCGGTGCAGATCGAGCCGGCCGATCAGCGCGAGCTCGGCGGTCGTGGTGTCGACGCGATCGCCATCGTCCTCGTGGCCTCGCAAGCCGGCGCGCAGGATCAACCGCGAGCCATCGCTGACGACCTCGCCGGTCGCCGCGGCGCCGAAGATGCGGACGCGCACGTTGGCCTCGCCGGTGCGCAACTCGTTCTCGGCGTCGAGCAAGTACGACGCGCCGAGGTCGAGGCGCCCGAGCTCGATCCGCCCGCCGAGGCGACCGAGCCCGGCCTGGCGATATGGATCGGAGAGATAAAGCGTCGCGAGCTCGATCGACCACGGCGCTTGCGTACGCGCGTTGCCGAGGGTCGACACGCCGGCGGCGACGCCAATGTCCGCCCACCACGTGGTGAACAGCGCGCCGGCGCCGACCAGCAACACCGGCATCAGCGGCAGGGTCGGCGGATAGCCACCGGAGATGCCGACCGGCAAGCCACCTCCGAGCGCGGCGCCGAGGCCGAACGCGCTGACCAGCGCGAGCCGCTTCGCGGTGCGCTTCTCGCCAATCAAATAGCTACCGACACCGCGCACGAACAGGCCCGTGGTCACCGACGCGAACACCGCGCCGGTACGCCGAAGCTTCGTGGGCCCCTCACGCTTGCACCCGTCCGCCTCGCACGGCGCCATGATCGGTGCCGCGAGTGGGGGTCCGGCCGGCACGGTGTCCGCGTGGGCAGGCGCCGTCGCCAAGACCAGCGTGAGACACAGGCCGGACCACCGCATGGGCTCGGAGCGTACCTGGTTCCGCAGGCTTGCAGGGTGAACGTGTCGCAGACCGTCAGGGCGGGCAGCGCGTTTGATTTATGACATGCGCAAGCTTCTCCTCGGTCTGCTTCCCATCGCCTGCACGATCTCCAGCGCCGACACCAAACCGGAGCAGCGGATCGCTGCTCCGAACAACCAGCCCATCATCGAGAAGGGCCAGGGCTGTGGCCCGGCGGGTCAGGACATCGCGACCGATGGTGGCGGCGGCACGAGCGTTCGCGATCGTCGCGCACCGAGGTCCGTGAAGGGCGGCGAAGCCGGCGAAGCCGACGATGCCGACTACGAGCGCGCGCCGATGAAGAAGCCGGCGCCGGGTCGCGTCGCGACTGATCGCGCACCGCCCCCACCGCCCGCCGTTGCCCCATCGTCGACCACCCCGTCTCCGGTCACCGGTGGTCGTGGTGGTGCACCGTCGCCTGCGAAGATCGCTACCGCGCGTCCCCCGATGGAGCAGCCGAGCGGCGTGCGCGCCGGCGAGTGGGACGACAACGCGAACTACCGCGACTACGTGAAGTGGCTCGCCAACAGCTCGACGCGCCCGCGCATCGACGTCACCGGCCGCCAGTTCCTCGTCGTCACCGATACTGCCGGCAAGCCGATGCCGAACGTACCGATCACGATCACCAGCAGCGGCACCTCCGCGAAGCTGACGACGATGGCCTCGGGCCGCGCGATCCTGTTCCCCACCGCATTCGGCCTCTCGGGCGATCTCACCGCCACCGCGACGTTCAACGGCGCGACCGCGACCGCGAAGTTGTCGGCCAAGACGGTCGACGGCGTCATCAAGCTCCAGTTGCCCACCACGCGCGTGCTGCCTGCGAAGCGGATCGTCGATCTCGCGTTCGTGCTCGATACCACGGGCTCGATGTCCGAGGAGATCGACGCGGTCAAGCAGACCATCAAGGCGGTCTCGGATCAGTTGTCGACCGCGCAGACCGACGTTCGCATCGGGCTCGTCGAGTACAAGGATCGCAGCGACTGCTTGCTGACTCGCACGTTTCCGTTCTCGAGCGACCTGCGCGCGTTCGGCGCCAGCGTCGCGAATGTCTCCGCCTCTGGTGGCGGCGACATGCCGGAGGATCTCCACAAGGGTCTCGACGCAGCGCTCGACAAGCTGCAGTGGCGCAGCGATGCGGCGACCCGGATGGTCGTCGTGATCGCCGACGCGCCTCCGCAGTTCTACGCGCAGTCGAATGACTACACCAACGCAGCAAAGCGCGCCTCGGCACGCGGCATCAAGCTCTACACCGTCGCGGCATCTGGCATGGATAACCTCGGCCAGGTGGTGATGCGTCAGATGTCGCAGTTCACCGGCGCGAGCAACATGTTCGTGCTCCGCGGTGGCGCCGGCCCGCAGTCAACCGGTGGTGGCGATCCGACGTCGTCGTGCGGCGGCACGCATCAGGACTTCTCGAGCGGCAAGCTCGACCAGCTGATCATGCGCAAGGTGCGCCAGGAGCTGGCCTCGATCGATGCCGACCCGATGAAGATTCCGGGCCGCGGCCAGGACGAGAACGCCAAGCCCTGCGAGCAGCGCCTCGTGCTCGCGAACTAACCGACCGCGACGAGCTCGGGCACCGCCTCGGCGGCTCGCCACCACGCCGCGCGCGGCAGGCCGTGCGCCGGCTCGAACGGCGAACCGAGTCGCGGCATCAGTAGATCGATGTTCTTCGCGTGCAGGGCTTCCGCCGGATAATCCCAGGCGTGGAGCGCGAGGTTGAAGGTGCCCCAGTGCACTGGCATGAAGGGCCCACCGCCGAGCATGCGTAGCGCCTCGAGCGCGTTGTCAGGGCCGAGGTGCACGTGATCCCACGACGGGTGAAAGCCACCCACTTCGAGCATCACCAGATCGAACGGCGCGAACTTCGCCCGCACGTCCTCGAACTCGGGCGTCAGCGCGGTGTCACCGGAGAAGAACACCTTGCGCCGCTCGGTCTCGATCACGAACGACGCCCAGAGCGTCTTGTTGCGATTGCCGACGCGGCCGCTGAAGTGCTGCGACGGTGTGGCGGTGAACCGCAAGCCGGCGACTTCCACCGATTCCCACCAGTCGAGCTCGATCACGCGCGCCGGCGGCACGCCCCACGCCTCGAGGTACATCCCGAGGCCGAGCGGGACGATGAACGGCGTGTCCGTGGAATGGCCGAGTAGGCCCAGGATTGTTCCGTGATCGAGGTGATCGAAGTGATCGTGCGAGATCACGATCGCGTCGAGCGGCGGCAACGCGCTCACCGGAATCGGCACCGGCTGAAACCGGCGCGGTGCGGCGATCCCGAACGGCGAGATGCGATCGCTCCACACCGGATCGGTGAGCACGCGATAGCCATCGATCTCGAGGAGCACGGTCGAGTGCCCGAGCCAGGTTGCGCGCAGACTGCTCGCGATCGGGCGGGCCCAACCCTCGCGCGGATCGAACGCGGCGAGCGGGCGGGGAGGCCGGCGCGCCTGACCGCCAAACAGATACTCGCGTGCGACGCCCATCCGCATGCCCGGCTTGGGGCCGAGCGTGGTGCGGCGCGTGTTGCGAAACAGCCCACCGGCGAACCGGGGCGAGGCGAGGGAGCGTTCTCTGCGTCGACCTGTCGCCCGCGCGTGTTCGTCCATCGTCGACGAGGTTAGCTGCGACCGCCGACGCCGGCAAGCTGGGTTCGGAACCGGCGGCGTCTAGGGGAATGAAGGAGCAGCGCGAGTCAGGCCGTGATCCGCGGATCGTCGGCCACCAGCTTGGCGTCGATGCGGTTGCTGCGCAGGTCGATCTTCTTCATGGAGGGGAGGGCCGCGGCGGAGACCTGCTTCGCGCCAGTTGTCTGGATGCCTGTTTTGACGAGATCGAGATGGCGCAGCGCCGGTAGCTGCTTGGCCTTGCTGCCGATCGCGGCGCCGACGTCGTTGCCGAGCT